>DATBWK010000327.1:0-18900 GCA_036514835.1 Bellilinea sp. | reverse complement strand
AGGACAATCAGTTGCCCGATAATCGGAATCAGCCCAACCAGGCTGATGATCGCGACTTTTTTAAACCAGTCGGGGTCTTTAAAAATGTAGGAAAATGCCAGACCAAAATCCATAGAGTTCCTCCGAGATAAATAATTACGGTTGTTATGTCAATAGGATATACGATGGGGCATGGCTAAAGTTTCGACGGAATGAATAAGCCTGTCGAACGCCCGAAGGTTTAGCAGCTCAGGTTAATCAGAAATGATCGAAGTGGTCTACCTTGACCACGAAAATGACAGCCCGGTTGCCTTTTTCTTCTTTTTCCGGTGAAAGCGAGCTGCGAATGATGGTCAGAGCCGGCTCAAGTTGTTCGTCTTCGACGCCGACCAGCAGGGTCGTTCTGCCTTTACGCAGGAAGCCGCCGCTGGAAGCGACGCCCGTCACACGGAAGCTGGCCGAGGTGAGCGCATGCGAAACCGGGTCGCTATCGACATCACGGACAATGGCAATGATCAGTTTCATGGCTATAACTCCTCGTAATGTTCAACTTCCAGGGTGAAAATGGTCGCGCCGCCAATGGTGATCGGGGTTGGGGTTGGCAGGGGCAGGGGAGCGCTTTCGAGCGGGACAGCGATGTATTCAACCCGCTGGCGGCAATTTTCTTCCAACGATTTCAGCGCCTCGCCGCGGCGCACGCCAGGCAGCGCAACCAGCAAGGTGGCGTTGCGGCGCCCAAGAAATCCGCCGAAGCTAGGCAGCCGGGTCACGTGGAATCCAAGGTCACACAGGGCATTTTCCGCGTTTTCTGCATCCTGCGCCTGCACGACGACGATCAAGCAGGTATCGGTAACAAGGTTGGAGGGATTTGCTTCGCTCATCTTGGCTGCTCCTTTCCGTTTCAGGGGAGGGTTATTTCCTGAAGTCCGCCCCCGTGAACTATCACACTTTGACCGCCGGCGAAAGTCACGCGCACCTGGTCAGTCAAAAATTCAACTATCGTTCCACGATATTGTACCGTAACTGGACGTGAAAAAGGATTGTTTCCGTCGACAATTACCCGGTCGGCTGAAATTTTCACCAATCCCAGCACTTTAAGAAATAGACCCACTGGCGCAAGACCGCTTAAGGTGTTGCGTTCTCCCTGACCGCGCCCGTCTCCGCTGTGATATGCCGCCCAGAAGGCATTATCCGTTTTCAAGCGGGTGGTGACGGCTCGCATCAGACGGTTTAACACCTCTGCCGCTTCCTTACGGTAGCCATAATCGACCATCCCTTCGCCGATTAACTGGTTCCAAATCATCGAAACGCCTTCGAGTACCGGCCCCGAATCAGTGCAGCGGTCCGGCGGGCAAATGGGCAGCCCGTAATTTTGAAGGTAGCGCTGCATGATGGTGTTGCGCACCAATCGATCCGCCTGTTGTTCATCGGGTACGCCAGCCCACAAAGGAGCGAGTAAAGAAATATCCTCGCTGGTAAAGTCGATGGTGCTGATCTCGCCGCGGTCGCCCGGCAGCATCGCCCGCGCGGAAACCTCGACCAGCCGGGTAAAGTGATGGCGGGTGGTGTAACGGCCCGTGCCGTGCAGCCAGTGAATATTGCGTGGAGTAGCCTCCTCGCTGACCGGTCCGTCAGGCGTATCGCCATGCAGGATCACCAGGCTGAGGCGGGTCATCTCGTCGTGCGGGTGGAAATGCAGCAGCAGGCGGCGCGGACTGTCGAATTTTCGCATCACCGGAAAAGTTCCTGTGCTGGGGATGGAGAGCAGCGCCTCGCTCATTGGACTGTCCTGCTGGTGAGCATCGCGATAGGAATAGCTGCCGCGTTCTTCTGACCAGTTGCGTCCTAGTTCAGTAATTAATACCTGTTGATGGGCGGTCAGCCTTTCCACATCCACAGTTCGGTTTTGCAGTTGTGCCATTTTAATCAGCGCGCCGCATTCCCGCACCAGCATGGCTGCCAGTGATGGGCTCTCCACCACTTCCGGGTCGACGCCCTGCGTATTTTCCAGCCACGGATGAAAAATGGGTGCATCGTCCAACCCGGTTTGAAAAGGGTGTTCCCATTCCGGAAAGCCGTCCTGGTCGCGGTCCGAATCCACGCTAAACCAGCAGCGCACAAAATCGTACAACGCCGGGTACACCCGCTTGAGCCAGTCCGTATCGCCAGTTTGCGAGAACACCCGCCAGGCGCAGTCCGCCAACAGCGGCTGCGCCAACCTTTTACCGCGTTGACCGGCCAGGCCCGGTTTCCAATCCAGAAGGCCATCTTCGCTGCGGGTATGAATAAAATTTTCGATCAAACCGGCGCAGCGTTCCGGCTGAGAAAACCCAAGAATTCCAGTCATGTACCAGGTGTCGAGCGCTGTTTGGCCATTCCACAAATGGTTATAGTCCGCCCCGTCACCGCGCAAGGAATAACCATGCTCCGGCTGCCGTGCCAGAACGAAGGATGGAAAGGGCAGGCGCTCATTGGCGGCAAAAAACAGGCCGTTGGCAGCCTTCTGCGAAAGTGCCAGGGCAGCGTCCCAGTCCGCGTTGCCGGTGACGATGCTCAACGATTGCGAATCGTCCACCAGTTCGGTGCGGGCAATTTCCGCCTCCCACGAGCGTGCGCTGGTCTGGCGCGCCAGAGCCAGAGAAGCTTCGGCATTATCCAAAGTGGCTAACGCCCAGGTCAGTGTGCGGGACTCGCCCCGCGCAAGTTCGATGTCGTATGCCAGACTGGCATATGGACCGCTGCCGTCTTGCGCACCGCCAGTCATGATACACACCGGGCACAGGTCGTTGGTCTTGCCCTCTAAATGGCGGCTGATGCCTGCTTCGACCACCGCCATGCCCGAGCCTTCACCCAGATGGCTCAAGAGTCCAACCCATTCGAAGGTGAATTTATCTTTCTCTTTGCTGGTATTGGTAAAGCTGAATCGGCCGCAAATAACCTGCGATTCCGGCACCCAGTATTCCGCGAATACCTCGATCCCCTTGAATGGTGCGAACTCGAGCGCGAGGTAGCTGGAAACCAGCCGCGTGACCCGCACCGGGGTAAAAAATTCTCCCGGATCATGGATCCATTTTTCCTTGCGCTGGAAGCGTGGAAACAGGCGCATCAAGCGTGCCCGCAGCCCATAGGTGGTCTGCACGCCGATTGCGGGGGGTGTGCCGCCGTTCAATTGGATTTCCCAGATGTGATCGTTGAGGTAATCGGGATTGCCAAAGCGGGGGTCACAGGCCAGGGTCAGGTGCAGCGGATCTCCTTCAGCGAGGTTCCAGGCCGTCATGGTTTCATTGTAAGAGGAAGCCAGCCTGCGGTCAATCATCGCATCTGGTAAGTGGAACTTTTACCACTCTGAAGCGTTAAGGATTCATTACGAAAGCGTAAGTGCCCTCAACTGGCAGCATGATCAATTGTGTGGTATCAATATTGCAGCAAACTGGCTATAAATTGATTTTTTAGGATTAATATTTTCCTCAATGGACGAAAAAACCCCCGAATCTGATTCGACGGATAAGAAAAAAGAAACCACCCGACCCGGAATTCCGGTGCAACGGGTGCCAAAATCCGGCACAAAATCCGAAACGCCGCTCGAGCCAAACACCGAATCGACCCGCCCGGTACCCACGGATCCCGACTTTACACCCCCTGAACCTGTGGATGCAGACGCAACCGTTCCTTTTGTGCCAGGCGCGGACCAGACTCAACCGACGGAACTGGATGCTGGAGCGACACAACCGGTTGAACCTGCGCCGTCTGAGGAAGCAACGCAAGCGGTCACCCCGTCAGCAGCTGAGCCAGATGCCGAAGCCCCGGATGTGCAGCCGACTCAACCGTTGGATACCGCCGCGCTGACGCGCCATCCAACTGGCTCACCAGAATCAACCGGCGGTTGGTATGGCTCGGAGATCCAAGCCAACCAGCAGTCGCAAAACGCAATCGACCCGGATCAGACCATTCCCAGTCTGCCTGGCGATCCGTCGCGACTGGAACAGACTCAGCCAGCGACCTCCATGGATCAAACTCGAGCCAGCGGGACGCGTCCCGTTGGTGCGGGTAGTTCTCAATTACCCCCGCCGCCGTATAGCGGCGACCCGGCACACCTGCCTCAGCATGTTGATGAAACCGACCCCGACGCGACGCGCGTCACACCCGCCGCCTACAACCAATCAGCCCGCGCCAATACCCAGGCTACCCGCCCGCGACCCCCAGTACCACCACCTCCATCAGGGATTCGCGTGCAGCGCGCCGGCAGCGCGGTCCCACCGCCTCCTCCTTTAAGGGCTGTCGAACCTGTACCTGATTCAGAAGATGACAATTGGAAACGGCCCGTGGGCTGCCTGCTGCGGATTGGCATCGGGCTGTTATTCCTGTTGGTGATGGCAGGATTGGGCGTAGGCTCATTCATGGTTTACAAGTACTTCACCATCGCTTCCAGCCTGCCAAGCGTCGAAGATTTGCAGTCCAAAGCTGCGAAGTTCGAGACCACCCGCATCGTTGACCGCAATGGCAATTCGATTTACGAAATCATCGACCCGAATGCCGGGTTGCGCACCTTTGTACCGCTCGAAAAAATTTCACCTTACATGATCGCTGCCACACTGGCGACCGAAGACAAGGATTTCTACAACCATCCTGGTTTTGACATCATTGCCATTGCCCGCGCCATGTGGGTGAACTATACATCAGGCGGCATCGCTTCTGGCGCCTCGACCATCACCCAACAGCTGGCGCGCGGTTTACTGCTTGGTCCCGACGAACGCTACGCGCAAACCGTCGAGCGCAAAACCCGCGAGATTGTGCTGGCCGCAGAAATGACCCGCCGGTACACCAAGGAAGAAATCCTTGAGCTGTATCTGAACGAGTACTACTACGGCAAGTTAACGTACGGGGTGGAAGCCGCTGCTGAAACCTACTTCCACACTAGCGCAGGCGAGCTTACCCTGGGACAGTCCGCCTTTTTGGCTGGCATCCCGCAGTCGCCGAATGTATATGACATCGAATCCAATTATGAAGGCACCATGGGGCGCTTTCAAACGGTGATCGTGCTGATGTACCAGCTCAGCCAGGAACGCAACTGCATCTTCGTCAGCACAGCGACCGAGCCGGTGTGCGTTGACCAGCAGGCTGCCGTCGATGCCGTGCGCGAGATGGAATCTTATGTATATATTCCGCAGAGCGGCACCATCCGCTTCCCGCACTGGGTGGATTATGTACGCTCGCAATTGGAAGGTATGTACGACCCGGCGACGATTTACCGGTCCGGATTCACGGTTTACACCACGCTCGATCCGTCACTGCAGGAACAGGCGGAACGCCTGGTGCGCGAGCAAGTCGCACTGCTGGAGGCCAACAACGCGCACAATGGCGCGCTGGTAGCCCTCAGCCCTAAAACCGGCGAGATTTTGGCCATGGTCGGCTCGCCCGATTTTTACAACGCAGCCATTTCCGGGCAGGTCAACATGGCGATCAGCCCGCGCCAGCCTGGTTCGGCGATTAAACCGCTCACTTATGGCGCCGCCTTTGAAAAGGGCTGGACTCCCGCGACATTAATTTGGGATGTACCAACTGACTTCCCGCCCTCCGGCGACCCGGCCGACCAGCGCGAGCCCTACCAGCCAGTCAACTATGACGGGCGCTACCATGGGCCGGTCACGGTACGCTCGGCGCTGGCCAACTCCTTCAACATTCCGGCAGTCAAGGCACTGCAATTCGTTGGCATTTACGACAAACCCAATACCCCCGAGTTGGACGGCTTCATCAACTACGCCAAAAGACTTGGCATATCCTCGCTGACCCGATCCGACTACGGGTTATCGCTCACGCTGGGCGGCGGCGACGTCTCGCTGCTTGAATTAGCCAGCGCTTACGGCATTTATGCCAATGAAGGCCGCAAGGTCCCAACCGTCGCCATTACCAAAATTGTGGATTTTCAGGGGAATGTCGTCTTTGAGTACCTGCCTCCGGCTGGCGACCAGGTGGTTCGGGCCGAACATGCTTTCCTGATCAGCTCGATCCTTTCCGACAATGACGCCCGAGCGCCCATGTTTGGTGGGAGCAGCGCGCTCAATGTTGGTTTCCCGGCGGCTGCCAAAACCGGCACGACCAATGATTTCCGCGACAACTGGACGGTAGGCTTCACGCCTGAACTGGTGGTTGGGGTCTGGGTTGGCAACGCGGATTACACCCCCATGCAGAATACATCCGGTCTCACTGGTGCTGCGCCGATCTGGTCTGAATTCATTAAATTCGCTGCCCAGCAGTTGACTGGTGGAAACTATTCCGCGTTTGTCCGTCCGGCTGGCGTGTTGGACCGGGTGATTTGCGCTGAATCCGGCTCGGAGCCGTCTGAATGGTGTCCGTCGCAGAGGACTGAAGTCTTCGCCTATGATCAGATGCCGGCTCCCAAGGAAGAAGATCTTTGGAAGAAAGTACGCATCGATACCTGGACCGGTCTGACGGCTACCAATGCCTGTCCGGATTATGTTGAGGATAAATTTGCGCTCAACATCACCGATCCAAGCGCCGTCAAATGGGTACTGGAAACCGAGGAAGGCCGCAATTGGGCTACCAGTCATGGATTCGAACAGCCAATTTTCTTCACCCCCGAGCGTGAATGTTCGGTGGAGGATCAACGGCCGACAATATTGTTCGCTGGTCTAAACGACTGGCAAACGGTGACCACCTCGCCGCTGCAAATTTATGCCCTCATCAAAGTGCCAGTGCCCTACAAGGAATACAAGCTGGAATATGGTCTGGGCGATGACCCGGCCGATTGGGAATTGCTGTACCTGGGCGGTCCGCAATCCGACCAGCCGCAGTTCTTGATGGATTGGGATCTCAATACTGTGCGCACCGGCGGGGTGACGCTGCGCATCTACTTAACCAGCGACCATGATACGTACGCTGTGCGTAAGCTGCATCTCAATTTGCAGGTGCCGACGCCAACAGCCACCCCCACGGTGACCTCCACTCAGACGCCGACTCCCACCCGCACACCGACGATTACGCGCACACCTACGATCACCAATACTCCCAGCCCCACGCCAAGCTTTACTCCGACTCCTTCGCCGACGGCTACTTTCACCCCGACTTCAACCGCGACTGCCACCATTACACCTACAAGCACCAGTACGAATACCGATACACCCACCGCGACGGTGTCGGCGACGATTTAATCGCTGCTGCTTGCGCAGACCTCAGAACATTGGAATTTGGGTGGCTTCGTCCCAACTGGGCGGATCGCCGTCCAGCAGTTCTTCCCACAGGGCGCGAGTCAGATTTTTCATTTCGGCTAATTGCCGCAGATGCCGGAATTTGAGAATATGCCAGCCGGACTCCACCGCGGCATTTAATCGCGGGTCGCGGCGCAGCTTAACGGTCAACAACGAGGACCGGCTGCCGGGCATGACCAATACGCATTGCCCTGGCGGCAAAGATTGTTCTTCCAGCACACAGCGGCTGATCTGGCTGGAGGCCATCACGTAAAACAAATACAAGCTCTTGCCGGATTTATCCTGCCAGAGAATAGGCTCATCCCCGCTGGTCGTGTAGCCTAATTCTCCGGCCAGACGGGATAGCAATGCGACAGCCGACTTCACGTCTTTGCGGCGGACAGCCGGCTTTTCCTGCTCAGCGAGGTGCCACAACATGGGTTGGTTTCCGATGGTCTCGCCATAGGATGCCAGGCAGGCTTCGATGAGTTCGCTGGAAGGTGTCAGCAGCCCGGAAAAAGCCTGATAAACGGCCTCGTCCACCTCTTGCCGCCAGATTTCCTCGTGGTGCGTCAACAATGTGACCACCTCCCGTTCCACCCGGTCAGCCAATGGCACTTCGCTGTTGGCAGCCTCCGCCAGCCACCATAAGCCCCCCTCTTCTGATGTGGTTTTTCCGGCAAAGCGTTGTAAAAAGCCGCGGTCTTCCAGCAATTCCGCCAGGGTGGATTGAGTGCGAGCCATCAAGTCCGGTGCGACTTCGTCAATATCCTGCGGAAGCATCCCGCTGCTGACCAGGCCAGCCAGCGAGGTGGTGTACAGCGAAAGATAGTTGGCAGGTTCGCCGCGGCGGGTCAAATACGATTGAATGGCCTGGCGCGTGATCAGCTTTGGGCTTTGCCTGGCAGGCGCTACAGCCGGAACGGCGGAGCGCCACCACAGTTGGGCCAGGTTATCTTCGCCGTTGACGGCCAAGCCTTCCATGCCGTAGCCGGCTGTCACCGGAGCCGCCAGCAGCGACAGTAAAAAGCCCGGAGTCAGCTCGGTGCCGATGGCAAAAAAAGGCGTTCCGGCTGGCAGCCGCTGGCTTGGACCGGACAGTGCGCTGTAAAGTGCATGAGTCATCCAGTGCCAGTCATAGCGTCGTCGTTCCAGCGCCCCGCGCAATGGAACAACGGCTTCCCGCCCCCACAACCAGCCCGACCAAAGCGCGCACAACGTCCAAAAAGCCTGGTTAGGGCGCGGCACCGCGCTGAGGATCGCAGCCGGTTGCAAATTAGCAGGCAGCGGCAGCAGCGATTTGATTCGCCCTGGGAACAGGCATATACCGCCGCTCTCGGGTGGTTCAACCGGCCAGCGGGTGAGCGTTACCGGAGCCGGTTGGCTGCTCCACAGCGCCACAGCATCTTCCAGCGCCAGCCACAGGTTGTTCTCATGGAACTGCGTCGGCACGATCAGTTGGCGCGGCCGCGGGCGGGCTGCCGGCCAGGGCCACAGGGTATTGGCTTCATCACATACGCTGATCAATAAGGCGGTCAGCAGTCGTTTGCGCTCCGGCGCCAGCGCCAGGCCTTCACTGCGGTTGATCAGCGTGGTCAGCACATTGAGCGGGCGCGCCAGGTAGGTTTTAAGAGCTTCTTCCACCGTGCTGCGTTGGTCTTCGCTGCCTTCCTGCAGCACGCGTGAAAGCGCTCGCGAACGGGACATGGCGTCGCTGCCGGCTGCGGTCAGACGCTCCTTATCGCTATCCGAGAAGGGTTTTTCACCCTCGCTGCTGCAGGCCGGGCAACGGTAACGCACTTTGAGCGGGGCAGGCTGCTCGCGCTGCCAGATATAGCCGAGACCTTGAGCATTTTGCCCGCACACCGGGCAGGGCGTGACATACAGTCCATTCAAATAACGTTCGAGCCGCTCTTCACCGCGGCGCGAGTCACCCAGCGCCGCTATGGCGGCATCGAACTCCCGCGCTGGCGGCGCTGATGCCAGCACTTCGAGCATAAAGCTCAGAATGGGATTATTACTGGCGACCAGCACCCTGTAACCGGCGCGGGCAGCCTCCATTGGCGCCAGCGGCGTCGAGCCAAAGGGATCGAGCACCCAGGCGCCGGGCGGAACGTTTTCCGTCAACCAGCGCGTGACCATGCCTTCCGGCAGCGGCGGCAGGTAGCGGGCCAATGGCAGCGCCGGCGGCGGCAAGGCTGCGGGTAGAAAAGGACGCTCGATTTGCTCCATAATCACATTCAGTATAAATAAATTCGGGTGAAAAATAAAGCGCGGCGGTAAAGAATTACAGGTATTATAAATTTCAATGAAAATTTCGATTGTGAAACAGGTATACTCGTGCTTACATGCCCACCTCTGAGCTTAAGGACCCGTTGCCGATGAAAATTCCCTACCTCGAACCTGCCCGCGGCGAAAACAACCAGTTCTGGCGTTATGTGGTCACGAACATCGGTATTCTGTGGTTCACCTTCGGCGCCGGGCTGATTCTGGCAGTCATCGCCATTGCGGTCGAAGGCAGCGCTGACCTTTCGACTTATTCGAATTTCACCATGCTGTTGCTGACCATGCTGCCTTTCCCGGTGGCACTGGCAGCATTATGGGGCGGCTTGCGCTTGCTCCACCGCCGCAACTTAATGTCGTTGTTACACCCGGGCGGGGGATTCTCGTGGGGCAAACTATGGACCTCGGCTTTGATCTGGTTCGTTTTGGCTGGCGCCAGCGACCTGGTCTTGTGGCTGACCAATCCCTCCAATTACACCTTTTCCTTCAATCCCGGCGCATTTTTCCCGTTCATGCTCCTGGTGCTGCTTCTGGTGCCGATCCAAACCTCGACTGAGGAGCTGGTCGTGCGCGGATATTTGACTCAGTGGGTGGGGCGTTACAGCCGGAGTATCTGGCTGCCGCTCATCCTGCCATCGCTCCTGTTTATGCTGCTGCACGGCCTTAACCCCGAGGTGACAGCATACGGCTCGCTTTTGACCCTGCCGTTGTATCTCAGTACGGGGCTGCTGTTGGGCTGGGTGACGCTCAAGAGCGGCGGATTGGAAATGGCGCTTGGGCTGCATGCTGCCAATAATATTTATGCCACTTTGATGGTAACCTTCCCCAACACTGCGCTGCCTTCGCCGGCGCTGTTTACCGTAAAGGTCTACGACCCGGTGATCGCCCTGGTGCAGCAGGCGGTGGTCATGGCATTGTATTTAGGAATTCTATATGTCTGGAAAAGGGAATGGTTGGCATCCGTTAAGAACGATGCCATCGCCGTTCCCGAAGCCTGAGCGCGGCATTGAATCTAGAACGACGCCTGCGAACAGAACTCCTTCAAGTGCGGCAACAATTCAGGGAACAAACCCAATTCCAACAACGTCCTAGATTCATTGGTCAAATCCTTGACCTTTTTGATATACTGTTTATAGAACATCGTACTTGCATGATCAGGAGGGTATTAAAATGACCACATCGAACGAAACTGCATTCTCCCGCCGCAGTCTACACCAACTATTAATCCTCGTTCTCATTCTGACCCTGGCAATCGCCATCCCGCTCGGGACCGCCAAGGCGTACACCGGCTTCCCGACCATCGCGATTGTTAGCGTGGAAAAGGACGTTTCGGTGACTATTCAAGCCGGCAATCTGCCGCCCAACCAGACCTTCACCGTGCGCATGGGCAAAATGGGCACCCTGGCAGTCGGCGGCGAAATCGTCAAGACCTTCGACTCCGGTACCGGCGCAGCCCAGAAGCTGACACTCAACATCCCGGCGTCGCTCAAAGGCCAGGCGCAGATCGCCATCCGCATGGACAGCGCTCCCGGGGGTTGGTTTGCCTATGACTTTTTCATCAACTCGGTATCCTCAACCGCGGTTCCTACAACGGTAGGCGGTTCAACCGCCACACCGACCAAGACCCCCACGGGTCCTACGCCCACCCGAACGCCTACCGGGACGTTAGCCACCAAAACGCCCACCAAAGTTGTCACCCCAGCCGCCACGAAAATCCCCGGATATTCCGGCATTCCGACCATCTCGATTATCGCGGTGGTGAAGGACAGCACGGTCACAATTAAGACCAATAATTACCCACCCAACCAGGTCTTTACTGTACGCATGGGCGCCTTCGGCACCAAAGGTATCGGCGGCACCATCGTCGGCACAACTGATTCTGGCAAGGGCGGCGTCTTCGAAGCCACCTACAATATTCCGGAAGCGCTGAAGGGCAAACTGCTGATCTCTATCCGCCTGGACAGCCCGGCAGGTTTCTACTCGTACAACTGGTTCTGGAACAACAACGCGCCGTAGACCCGGCAGATAACATTGCCTTTTGGAAATGGATTGCGCGGAATCCCCTCCGCGCAATCCATCCGCATTTAATGAGCAGGTTTTAATATGGCGTCTGTCATGCGGGCCAGGCGCACCACCGGTTCGACGTCATGTACGCGTAAAATGTCCGCACCGCGCTGAATCCCCACCGCGCAGGCTGCCATAGTGCCTTCCAGACGCTGGTCCGGCGGTAAATTGAGGGTGTAGCCGATAAATGATTTGCGCGAAGGCCCCAGCAGCACCGGGTAACCCAGTGCTTTGATCTCATTCAAGCGGTTGAGCAGCGTCAGGTTTTGCTCGACCGTTTTGCCAAAACCTATTCCAGGGTCCAAAATAATGGCTTCTTTGACAATGCCAGCTTTCAGTGCCAGATCGACCGATTCAAGAAGTTCCCTGCAAACGTCTTCCAATAAATTATCATATTCCATGCCCACATAACGCCCACCCAGCCGATCTTGCAGTTCGGCGCTGCCCGGTTTGCTGCGGTTATGCATTAACACAATCGGGGCGTGGTGACGGGCGGTCACTTCCGCCAGCCCAGGGTCGGCACGCAGCCCCCACACATCGTTGACCCAGTGGACTCCGGCTTTGAGCGCCGTCTCGGCAGTTTCGGCTTTGTAGGTATCGATGGAGAGCAGCACATTCAGGTCAGCTTTGACCAGGGCGCGAATGACCGGTTCGGTTCGCGCAATTTCCTCTTCCGCGGTCACCAGCTGCGCCCCCGGGCGGGTCGATTCGCCGCCAACATCCAAAATATCCGCGCCGGCTGCCGCGAACTGCCTGGCTAATTCCAACGCAGCTGTCACCATTTCGCCGTCGTGCAGCAGACCATCGCCGGAAAAGCTGTCCGGCGTCACATTGAGGATACCCATAATGAATGTACGGCTGCCAAATTCCAGTCGTTTCATGGTTATTTTCCTTCTCCGCTGATCTGTGCGGCCATTTTCTCCAGGCGGCGCAGGCGGGTAGCGGGTTTACGCGGCTCCAACACATATTTTAGCCACTCGCGCTGGTGCGACGGCGGCATTTGCTGGTACTTGTCTAAAATAGTCGAATGGCTTTGGAAAAACTCGGCGATCTGCGCCGGGGGATGATTGTCCGGGCTGGTGACAGGGGTGATTCCGCCGCGCTCTACATGATTTAACAATTCCTGGATCGTCTGTTGGGTCACTGGATGCGCCAGATCTGGCGCCAGGTCAGCCAGCGGGACCAGCACGAAGGCGCGTTCAGCCAGGCGCGGATGCGGAATTTCCAGCCGTTCATCCTGAAACACTAGATCGTTGTAAAACAGTATGTCCAGGTCGATCAATCGCGGGCCGAAGCGCACCGATTCCTGCCGACCCATTTTTTCTTCTAAAAACTTGAGGCGCTTCAGCAAATCCAATGGTTCAAGTGGTGTTGCTGCCTCACAGACCATGTTGAGGAACGCCGGCTGATCGGTATAACCCCACGGGGGGGTCTCGTACACTGGAGAACAGCGTAGCACCGTCACAGCCGGGGGCAGCAGGGTGAGGGCGTGCGTCAGGTTCAGGATGCGGTCGCCGAGGTTCGTGCCCAGCGCCAGGTACACTCGCGTCATGCTTATTGACCGCGCTGGGTGTTGATCAAATCAGCCAGCATGCCGTAGGCGGTGGTATCCGGACCCGGGTTGCCTTCCACAATCCCCAGGCCGGGCAGCACATCCAGTTTGAACTCGACGTATGAGCTGGTGCCTTCGATCGAGTACAGCGGCGAGCCGGCTGACACCCGGGCAGGTTTGACACTGGCTTCCAGCAGCCGCGCACCGTCGCGGCGGGCCGTGCACACCAGTTTCCAGCGCTCGCCGGCCTTTTGGGCTTTTTTGATCATTTCCGGCGTGACCTCGCGAATGCCAGTGCGGTCAACTTGCTGCGGTTTGAGCGGAATCCCCATCAATACTGTGGTCAAGGCTGCGACTTTGATGGCAGCGTCCCAGCCGTCGATGTCCGCTGAGGGATCGGTCTCAGTGATGCCAATTTTCTGCCCCTCGACGATAGCCTCATCCAATGTCATGCCTTTTTCCTGTAAACCCAGGATAAAGTTGGTGCACGAATTCAAAATGCCGGTAAATCCCAGCAGGTCGGCAGCCGGCAGCGGGCCGCGGAACAGCGAGAAAATCGGCGCGCCGTCCATCACGGTTGATTCGTACATAAAGCGCTTACCGCGCATGGCAGCCATCTGATTCAATTCAGCGAAGGCATGCACCACCGGTCCTTTGTTGGCGGTGATGGCATGCATACCCTTGTTAAGCGCCGCCTTGATATGGTCGATAGCCGGCTGACCGGTGTGGTGATTCACCGGCGAGGTTTCCAGCATGGCATCGGCCGAACTGGAGAAAATAAAATCAGTGACGTTGGCCGGGACAGGCTGCTCGGAGAGGACGTCCAGCGATTGGCCAAGTTCGATCGTTTCCAGGGCGCGTGTCAGGTTGATGCCGCCGGAGTTGATGGCGCCGCCGTGCCGCCCGGTGATGATGCCGGTGACGATGATCCGCAGGCCAAACTGTTCGGCCAGGGATTGTTCTTTCCGCAGCAGCAGGCGCGCGAAGGCCTGCCCGACATTGCCAAAGCCAACCATTACCAGGGCGATCTGTTTCATAAGGTTTCTCTCCGCGATCAGGTTAATTTAATCATAGCCGTAAAAACGGCCGCGTACAAGCAGTTGATCGGAATTGCACATTACACTGGCGGCCAGGGGAACGGGCGGCGGTCGGGGTGCGGGGCGGGGTAGATACCCATAGTCACCAAATTATTTATGCGCATAGCCAGGGCTTGCAATTCATCTGCGGATAATAGCTGCGACAGCAGGTGCGTGGTTTTTTCTCCTGGTTGATTGAGCTGTTCCGCCAGGCATTTCAGGTCGATTGACAGGTGATTGGGCAAGGGCTGCCCGGAAAAATCCCAGATCACCGTACGCAATTTGTCCTCTTCGTGAAAACACACCCCGTGGTCGATCAGCCACAGGTGATCGTTGGCGTCCAGCAAAATATGACCGCCTTTGCGGTCGGCGTTGTTGATGATCACGTCAAAAGCTGCTACCGGCTGTAGGCGGGCGCGGTGTTCCGGGCGAAATGAAAAATAGTGATACTCTGGATCGTGGTCGACATACAGTTGGAGCGATCCCTGGCCGAGTGGACCTTTACGGCGGTAAACGGTGGGCGGCACCAATTCCCAACCCAGCGCCTGGCTGACCAGAAAAGCCGCCACCTCGCGCCGTGATAAAGTGCCTTCCGGAAAATCCCACAGGGGCGTTTCGCCGCGCTCCGGCTTGTAAACTGCCCTGGCTTTAAAATCTTCCGGCGGGTAGGACAGCTTCACCAGGAAGGTGTCATTGGAGCCGGCTTGAAACAGTCCCTCCAGGTCAATATCCCCTTTTTGCAGGGCAGTCAGCACGCTCTTCAAGTCGCCATTTGCAGCCATGGGATGGGCAGTATCTGCGTTTAGCTAATGTTTATGGCCGTTCTTCTTGGGGCAAAAATGGCCGGCTGGATCCATCGGTTCGCCGCACTGCGGGCATAAAGGCCGCCCGCGCGACGCCAACTCAGATCCCCAGGCGCATAATGCCAGCAGCTGCGAACGGCTGCACCAGAAGCGTACCACCCCGGCATCGTCCTCGCCGATCTCCTCGGAGAGAATTTCATTGGCTACCAGACAGGCTAAATCGCGGTCTGAGTCGTAGGCCAGCCCAATTTCGCCGATGCGGAATAGCGGCTCGTCCGGAGCATCGATTTTCATGGCTTCCTCAACGAAATCGTCTGAGGCTGGCGCTAAATCGGGAAGACGCTCATTCAGTTCATTAAAAAATTGCTCGACACCCATCGCCAGCGTCTGCAGCTGGACTTTTTCGATCAATAGTGTAATGACCTGGTGGTCATCCTGGCCCTGGAGATAAAAAACACGCTGCCCGGGTTGGCCAATGGCGTCGGTAGTGAGTCGGGTGACGGGGTCGAGTTCGATTTCCATGCGGGCCATAAAGTGGTTTCTCCTATGCAGAATAGTATATCAAATCGCCCGCGGCATCTGTGCGATGCGGTTGTACTGTGGGGTCAATCCGGCAGGTGCAGTCCGTCCCAGGTGACCGTCTCGACCGGGCCGCTTTCGCCAATCAGACGCGGCAGCAAATTGGCAAACGGTTTGCCAGGTCCGCTGGTCACCAAATGCAAGTAACCGTTGCGGTCAGCGGATGCCAGCCAATTATGCTGTTCCAGCAGGCGGCGCGTCTGGCGGGCAATCGCCGGCGCCGGGTCGATCACCTGCACCTCCGAGCCGACAATTTCCTTAATCAACGGGATGACAAACGGATAGTGGGTGCAGCCAAGCACCACCGTATCGATGTGCTCGTCCAACATGGGCAGCAGGGCGTTTTCCAAAATTTGACGGGTTTTCCGACCCCGCAGGCGGCCGGCTTCGATTTGCGCCACCAACCCAGGCAGCGTGTCTTGATAAAAGGTTGTGCCGCTGCCAAAGCGTTCCACCACCGAGGCGTATAAGGCTCCCTGGAAAGTAGCCGGGGTAGCCAGCACGCCCACCCGGTGGGTGCGGCTGTTTTCGGCAGCCGGTTTGACCGCCGGTTCCATACCCACAAAGGGTACTTCCGGAAAGATCTGGCGTAAATGCTGTAAAGCGGCGGCTGAGGCCGTGTTGCAGGCCACAACAATCAAACGGGCGCCGCGCCTCAGCAGAAAACGCGTGATTTCCTCCGAGAACTGGCGAACTTCCTCCAGCGAGCGCGATCCGTACGGCACATGTGCCTGGTCGCCGAAATACAGCAGGTCCTGCGCCGGCAGCAGCTCACGAATGGCGCGCAGCACCGACAGTCCGCCGACCCCCGAGTCAAATACGCCAACCGTTACGCCCCTGGAATCCGTCATTTTCTCCTGGCAGCCTCGACCAGCCCGCGGAAAATAGCCTGATTTTCCGCTGATTCAACCAGCCACTCCGGGTGCCATTGCACGCCCAGCCCAAAGACATGGTCCTGCAGCTCAACCGCCTCGGTCAGTCCATCCGCGGCGCGCGCCACGACCCGCAGATTGGCTGGAATTACGTCCAATCCCTGGTGGTGCAGACTGTTGACGCCTACGGTGCGGCTTCCTATCAACTGACCTAAACGGCTGTCGAGGTCCACCGACAGCTGATGAGAAACCCGATCGCGCGGAATATTAGGATACCAATCGTGGCGTTCAGCGCCCGGGTACTGGGCTTCGATATCCGTGAAAAGCGTACCGCCCAGCGCCACATTCATCACCTGCGCGCCGCGGCAAATGCCCAGGAACGGTATCTTGTCCTGCACCGCCTGGCGCACCAGGGCGAGCTCCAGCGCGTCGCGCGCCGGGTCGATGCTGTGAACCCGCCGGTGCGGCCGTCCAGCGAAAACCGCCGGGTCGATGTCGCCGCCGCCTGTCAGCAGCACGCCGTCCAACCGCGTTAGAAGTTCACTTACTTGATCGTTCGTCAGCCCGGAAGGCAAAATCACCGGCAGACCGCCGGCGCGAATCACCGCCTGGACATACCGGTCGGATAATTGATGTTCGTAGACCTGGGTGGCTGATAGGACGCGTCCGGTGGTGATTCCGATGAGTGGGTTGGGCATGTGACCTCTGTGCTTGCGATTATACCGAAAAAAGGACGCAACCTGAGCTTCAGGCTGCGCCCTTCTTGATGGGCTGCAAAATAGCTATGACTAGTTGAATTTTTGCTTGAGTCTGGCGCTCTTGCCAGTGCGCCCGCGCAGGAAGTACAGACGTGCGCGGCGAACCTGGTTACGGCGTTCCACCACGACCTTGTCGATGCGCGGGGAGCGCAGCAGGAAGGAGCGTTCCACACCGATGCCGTTGGTCGCCATGCGGCGGACGGTGAAGGTGGAGTTGACCCCGTCATTGTGAATGTACAAGATGGTGCCCTTGAATTCCTGAATACGCTCGCGGGTGCCTTCTTTAATTTTCACGTGAACCGAGACGCTGTCGCCCGGGCGTAATTCCGGAATGTTGGGGTTGGCCGGCGCCTCAATCGTTTTGAGTATATCTTCCATAGCAACTATCCTTCCAAGATGATCAATTAATACCGTGCGCGATTGCGGGAACCAGCGCGAAGCAGGATTATAACATGATTCTGACGGATGGGGAAAAAAGATATCATGAATTTTCTGGCGCAGTTCACAGCCTTGACGCGTGGGGTACTTGGGATAAAATTAGAAAATCTTGGGGCGGTGGCGGAATCGGCAGACGCAACGGACTTAAAATCCGTCGATGGAGACATCGTGAGGGTTCGACCCCCTCCCGCCCCACAAGATTGAGAACGGTTCACGGGATCATTGACTTTCACAACCCGGCTTCCTATAATGGATTTAGCTCTGCGCATCGCCCGTTCATTTCTTAGCCCACAATCCATCCTCTGAAACACTGACGTGTGAGCCTCCTCGCCCTGAGCGGAAAGGAGTTACGGGGGAATAAGACCCGCTTGCTGATCCGAGTAAGGGGTTGTTTTCGTTTAAAGAATGTTTGTCAAGGGAGGAATGATGAAACGCAGTACGTATGTCCTCATCGCCGCCATCATCATCGCCGTTTTTGGATTGGGATTCTTGATTAGTCCCAATACTGTATTGAGTATCTATGGCTCAAAATTAGATACAACCGGGGAATTTGTGGCGCGTTATTTTGGCTCTGCTCTAATAGGCCTAGCGGTAACTTGGTTTATGGCCCGCGGCGCCAAAACCATTGAAGACACGCACAAAGGCGGTTATCTGGGTGGGCTCGTTCTCGGCGTAACCGGACTGCTCGTGGCAATATGGGATGTCTTTGCCGGGACGCATAACAGTTTCGTTTGGGCAAACGTGGCAATCTATGCTTTCTTCGCCATCGGATTTGCTTATTGTTATTTCAAAAAAAGGGTGGTCGGCGTATAAAATGTTGGAAAAAAAGGGGTTCCAGGTCTAACCAGACCTGGAGCCCCGATTTAAACCGGATCCTGGATGGGAGCCGGGTCTTGGGATTCCACCAGGTCACGTCCAATTACTGGCACAACATCAAAAAATGGCTGGCTCCTCTTGATGTGCTGACGACTCGGTAATCAGCCCACAAATGTATATAAAATCGCTGGAGTGGCGTCACAAACGTCTGATGCAACGGACATAAAATCCGTCGATGGAGACATTGTGAGGGTCCGACCCCTCCTGCCCCACAAGTTCGTTTGTCATCCTGAAGCCGTCAGGCCCAAGGATCTCTTCAATTTCATTCGAGGTCTTCGCGAGAGCCTTAGAAGACCTTACGTTGCTTAATCCGCCAAAGGTAAATTCTGCTCACGGGGCAAGGCCTCCATCAATTTGAGTAGCAGAGCTTTGCGCTCTTTGAGCATGTCCTTGTATTCCATTTTGTCGGTGGCGT
>DATBWK010000326.1:0-3840 GCA_036514835.1 Bellilinea sp. | reverse complement strand
CATCCGGGTGATCCCACTCTTCCTTATTAATACGCGGGATGACTTGCAAAGCTTTTGCCCACATGCGAACATTCATATTGCAGCCAACTCCATTACCATAAAAGGTGTGTCAATCTAATGTATAGACGCAAAACTAAGCCCTAAGTTACCTAATACTATCAACAATAGATTAATATTAAATAAGTTTTTCTTGAGAGTCG
The DNA here is from genome assembly GCA_036514835.1 of Bellilinea sp. Lineage (GTDB taxonomy): Bacteria > Chloroflexota > Anaerolineae > Anaerolineales > Anaerolineaceae > Bellilinea. The sequence goes on along the minus strand of DATBWK010000326.1, from coordinate 3,640 downwards.
ATTAAGGTTTCACTACTTTTTACAAGTAAGCTTGACGATCAGGGAGCCATCTCTTTATAATCAGACAAATTATGTCAAATATCAATTGGTCACCTGTGTTCATCGCTATCGATGGATTAAGAAAACGCCGCTTTGCCTGGGTTTCCGGGTTGCTGCTGATGGTTGTGCTGGCAGCTTGTTCCGTCAGCGGAGGCGGCGGACCGGTAGAGGAGCCAGTGGAGGCAGCCGTGGCCACTGCAGTGGCAGACACGCTCACGCCGCCGCCAAGTGCCACCCCCGCGCCGAGCTTTACCCCCACAGTCACCGCCACGCCGACTGTAACGCCAACTCCCACGCCGCACCCGTTGACCATGGAAGCGATGCGTTCACGGGAATATCCTGGCAGCGACATCATCATCGAGCAAACACTTGATCCGGGGTCCAATTATTACCGTTATGTCGCTTCCTATCTCTCGGACGGGCTCAAAATTTACGGCCTGTTAACCGTGCCGTATGCGACGGCAGCGGAAGGCGGTTGGCCAGCCATTGTCTTCAATCATGGCTTCATCCCGCCGGACGAATACCGCACTACCGAACGCTATGTGGCCTATGTCAACGCACTGGCGACCAATGGCTACGTCGTATTTAAAATCGATTACCGCGGTCATGGCGACTCTGAAGGCGATGCCACCGGCGGTTATTCCAGCCCGGCTTATACGGTGGACGTTCTGAACGCAGTTTCCTCACTGCAGCGTTACCCGGGCGTCAACCCGGAAAAAATGGGTCTATGGGGCCATTCCATGGGCGGGCATTTGACACTGCGCTCCATGGTGACGGTGAAAAGCATTAAGGTGGGGGTCATCTGGGCCGGGGTGGTGGGCTCCTACCAGGACATGATGACCAATTGGCGGCGCAATCGGCCGTTCCCGACCACTTCGGGGCGTTTATCGCGCATCGGGCAGGAATTGACGGATACCTACGGCTCGTGGGATGTCAACCCCGAATTCTGGGCGTCGATTTCACCGATTGACAACTTGGCGGATATAAGCGGGCCGATTCAGTTGCATCACGGCACCGCCGATGGAGACGTCCCGCCGGCATTTTCCGAGAGTCTGTACCAGGCTATGCTAGATGCCGGCAAAGAGGTCGAGTTTTACACCTATCCCGACAATGACCACAACATTTCGCAGGCATTCAGCAGCGCCATGCAGCGCACCGTGGAATTTTACGACCGGTTTTTGAAGTAAAGGCCTATGACCTGGCTGGTCAACTTTCCTTGACGCTTTTTCGCCGTTAAGGTACGATACCTTCGTGAGCCGTTCGCTTCCCCGCAATCAACTTTTTATCCTCGTCACCATTGACACGCTCATGCTGCTGGTTGTCACATGGTTGGGTTTTGCAACCCACAACCGCGGTCTGGGGGATGGACGCTGGTTGACAACCTTCATCCCGCTGGTTATTGCCTGGTTTCTCGCGGCGCCCTGGTTGGGTCTGTTTCAGTCAGGGGTGGCAGACCGGCTTCAGGACTTCTGGCGGCCTTTGATCGCCGCCACATTGGCAGCGCCATTGGCAGTGCTGCTGCGGGCTTTGTTATTGCAGCAGACGGTAATTCCGGTTTTCGGATTGGTGATGATAGCCATGACCGCTGCCGGAATGACCATTTGGCGCCTGGCCTGGGCTGCATTGTCGACTCGAAAGCAGTGGGTAAATGGACGAAACTGAACTAATCCATGAAGCCATTCAGGGGGATTTGACCGCATTCAACCGGTTGGTGCTCACCTATCAGGAAATGGCGTTCAACCTGGCGTACCGCATGCTCAACGACGACGATGCTGCTGAGGACGCCACCCAAACAGCTTTCATCTCTGCGTACAAAAATCTGCGTTCCTATCGCGGGGGGTCTTTCCGCGCCTGGGTCATGCGCATGGTAACCAACACCTGTTACGACGAACTGCGCCGCCGTCACCGCCGACCGACTGTGCCGCTCGAGCCGCTCAGTGCCGAGGATGACGAGGAAATCGAATCGCCATCCTGGCTGGCTGATGACAGCGCTTCTCCTGAAGACCAGGTGGAGAACAAAGAACTCGAAAAAGCCATCACCCACTGCATTCAAGGTTTACCGGAGGATTTTCGGGCAGTGGTGGTGATGATCGACGTGCAGGGACTGGATTACGCCGAGGTTTCGGATGCCACCGGTAAGCCGCTTGGCACCATTAAGAGCCGCCTGGCGCGCGCACGGCTGCGCCTGCGCGACTGTCTGTCCGGTTTCAGGGAACTTATACCGTCGTTTTTTCGTCTTGGTGAAGAGGTTATTTGATAATGAAACGGCAACTCTCCACCAAAGACTGGGAGCTTCTTTCGTCCTACCTGGACGATGAGCTCAACCCGCGTGAAAAAGCGCGGGTGGAAGCGCTTTTAAGCGCCCAGCCAGAATACAAAGAGGCCCTAAACGGGTTACGCCGAACGAAAATGATACTTCATCGGACGCCGGTTCGCAAAGTGCCGCACAATTTCACTTTGACGGCTGCCGATGTTCAGCCGATTAAAGCGCCGCGCTGGCTGCCCACCATGCAATGGTCATCGGCCGTGGCGGCACTGGTAGCGGTGTTCTTGTTTGCTTACCAATTGGTACCCGGGTTCTCGGGTGCCTTAACAACCGCTTCACAAAAAGCTGCCGACACTGAGGAACCCTCGGCGGAGTTAGCTGCTCCCATGGCTGCGGCTCAAGGCGTTGTGGCTGCAACTCCGGAAGTGATTTACTGGGGCGGCCCGCCCGAGCCTGGTGCGATAGCAAATGGATTGGGCGGTGGTGGCGGCGGTGGTGACTGCAGTAACGCAGGCCCGTTGTGCGGTCGCGGGGGTGCGGGTTCCCCTCCCCTTGGCGTGGACCTGGCTCCAACCGAAATGCCTTTCCCGCAACCGCCTATCCCAAATTCACTGCCGGATCTGCAGGTTCAACCCACCGAATCGGCTCGTAGTGTAGCTGAGCGACCCGTCACTGGCACAGGTCCGATCCTTGGCGTTCGACCGGATGAACAACGCGGGCAAAAGCTGGCCGAATCCACAACCGCTGACGCCGCAGCCGTGGAACGCGAATCCTTGCCCGCAACCCGCCCGGGGCAAATCCTGCTGTATGCCGGCGCCGGTTTACTGATTGTGGCGATTGGCTTGATGGTCACTGCCATCCTGATAAAACGGAAAATGCAGGGTTGACAGCAGCGCTTTACCGCTTTTGTCCGCAATGCGGCACAGGCATGGAAACGCGCCCTGTTTTCGGGCACATCCGCGCGGTTTGCCCAGCCTGCGGCTTTATTCATTTCACCGATCCCAAAGTGGCAGCCGGAGTAATCGTCGAACAGGATGGGAAAGTCCTGCTGGTGCAGCGCAACAATGAACCTTTGCGCGGCTATTGGAGTTTTCCAGCTGGTTTTGTTGACGCCTATGAAGATCCGCTGGAAGCTGCCAGGCGTGAATGTCTGGAAGAGACCGGTTTGGATGTGGCGGTAACTGAATTGATGCATGTCATCGGCGGTCGCGAACACCCCAACGGCGCGGATATTGTCATTGTGTACCGCGCAGTCATAACCGGCGGGCAGCTCCAGCCGGGTGACGATGCGGACCGGGCGGAATATTTCGCATATGATGCCTTGCCGCCGCTGGC
>DATBWK010000325.1:0-3851 GCA_036514835.1 Bellilinea sp. | reverse complement strand
GCCGATTACGAATGGACGCGCTTCATCCCAGGTGGTTCGGGCTTCAAAGACACCGAACCATTTCTCCTGTAAATCTTGTAACTCGCCGGATGTACTCAGAACATACAGGCCTTCGTTGAGCTTTGCCAGCAGTTCGCGGTTGCCTTCAGCCACGCCGAAAGCAAATTTACGCGTCATAATGTCCAGGCCAACCCGGCGCAGATTGGTCACATTCAGGGTGCTGATCAGATACTCAGCCTGGATGCGGCTGAGGATGGTGCCGTCATAGTTATTCTGCGACAACAGTCAATGAAGGCCTGTATGTTTTGAGTACATCCGGCGAGTTACAAGATTTACAGGAGAAATGGTTCGGTGTCTTTGAAGCCCGAACCACCTGGGATGAGATGCGCCCATACATAATCGGCCTGGGACTGGTGCTGGTGTTATTGTTTTTCTCTCTTTTGTGGACCTGGTCGCTGCGCCGCCAGGTACTTGTGCGCACCCGCGAATTGCGCCGCAGTGAAAATCAATACCGGCTGCTGGTGGATAATGCCACCGAAGGCGTCATTGTCATGTGCGGCGATGAGTTTGTTTTTGCTAATGCCCGCGCTGCTGAAATTTTTGGCTTCCCAGTGGAAGAACTAATCGGGCAGGATATTCGGAACACCCTCTTCCCTGAGGATCATGCCATGGTAATGGACCGGTACGAGCGCCGGTTAAATGGCGAAGATGTGCCGTCTTTTTATTCTTTCCGTATTATCAACCGGTCGCGCGAAATACGCTGGGTGAACGTCCACTCGGTGTTGATTGAATGGGAAGGTAAGCCGGCGACGCTGGATATGTTTATGGATACCTCGGAAAGCCGGCGCGCTGAAGACCAAATCAAGCAGCAGCTCAAGCATATGGCAGCACTGCGTGCGGTGGATATGGCTATCACCGCCTCCATGGATCTACCTTTAACCCTGCGGGTGTTATTGGAACAGGTCACCGCCCAGCTGAATGTGGATGCTGCCAGCGTGCTGCTGCTGGAAGGAAACACCCAGCAGCTGGTTTACGCCGCCGGTCAGGGATTTCTCACCCCTGCCATCCGCGACGTGCAGCTGCAGATCGGGCGCGGGTTTTCCGGTCGGGTGGCTATGCAGCGCAAGCTGCTTCGCGTAGATAACCTGGCTGAAAATTTCGAGGGCATCTTCCCGCCGCGCTGGGTGGCTGACGAGCACTTTGTGGCTTACATCGGGGTCCCGCTCATCACCAAGGGAGAGGTGCAAGGGGTATTGGAAATCTTCCAGCGTTCGCCGCTTGGCTCCGACCCGGCCTGGATGAACTTCCTGGAATCGATCGCCAACCAGGCTGCCATCGCCATCGATGGTGCTCAACTGTTGAAAGATTTGCAAACCGCCAACCTGGAATTGACCATGGCCTACGATGCCACCATCGAAGGCTGGGCGCGTGCGCTGGAGTTGCGCGACGGTGAAACCGAGGGCCATTCGCACCGTGTAGCTGCCTTGACGGTTGCGCTCGCGAATGAGATGGGTCTGCATGGAGAAGATTTACTGCATATTCGGCGCGGTGCCCTGCTGCACGACATCGGAAAAATGGCGATACCGGATAGTATCCTCAAGAAAAAGGACAATTTGACCGACGTCGAATGGGAAATCATGCGCAAGCACCCCGGCTTCTCAGTAGAAATGCTGGCGCAGATCGACTTCTTGCGCCCTGCGTTGAGTATTCCTCAATCGCACCACGAATGGTGGGACGGGTCAGGTTATCCGCGCAAACTCAAGGGTGAGGAAATCCCGCTGTCAGCCCGCATTTTTTCCGTGGTGGATGTATGGGACGCGCTGATTTTTAACCGGCGCTACCGAAAAGGGTGGGCAAAAGAAAAAGTTATCAACCACCTGCAATCGCTGAGCGGCAAGCAATTCGATCCGCAGGTTGTGGCCAAATTTGTGGAATTTATTACAGCCAATGACGCCGATTTGGCCGAAGATGAACCAGAAAACCAACCCCAGGTGCCGGCTCAAACCCCGCCTCAGCCTCCGGAATCTGGCAAATTGAATTAGAAGTTACCAGTTCGCCAACAGCAGCGGTAGTTCATCCAGTGTGGTGATAATCTCGTCGGGTACCACCGACAGTTTGTATTCGTTATTTTCCAGCATGTCAGCCCGGCGGGTGATCCAGATACTGGACATGCCAACATTAAGCGCCCCAAGAATATCGGCATTGAGCGTATCACCAATCATAATAGCTTCCTTGGGCGAGCAATGCAGCGAATCCAATGCGATCTCGAAAATGCGCGGGTGCGGTTTTCGCACGCCAACTTTGGCTGAAATCCAGATCCGGTCAAAATAAGGCCGCAGTCCGGCTTTATCGATTAATGCATGAACATCGGCAGCGTCACCGGCATTCGAAATGAGCCCGAGCTTGTAGCCCACACCGCGCAGGCGGGCCAGGGTGGAAATCGCATCGGGTTCAACCTGCCAATGCTCCTGAAAGGTCTGGTAAAACGAGTCTAAACCTAATCGCACCCATTCGGGTTTGATCTCAGGCAGGCCGTAGGAATTTAGCATCTCAGTTAGCACAAATTCCGTGGTGTGCTCCACATAATCATGACTGCGCTGCGCGTAGTACTTTTGCATACGCCAATTGAAGTCCGCTGCCAGCTGCATCGGGTCAATGTTGACGCCGGCTTTCTTAAGTGTGTCTCCCAGTACCAGATTGGCCTGATTGAGTACGGCTTCCCAGGAAGTATCGAAATAAATCAGGGTGCTGCCAAGGTCGAAGAAAATTGCTTTGAACATAAGGTTGAAATCCCCACAAACCGTCAGCGGATCAAATTAATAGCCGTTCTCCGGGCTATATAGGTTAAACAATGTTGTGCCGGAAAGGTAACGCGTTAGATTTTCGCCAAACAGGGAAACCGCTCGCCGCGCGTATTGCGAACTGATACCGGAAATGTGCGGTGAAATCAACACGTTTGGCAGCTTCCAAAGAGGACTGGTAGCGGGCAGCGGCTCTTCGGCAAAAACATCCAGTGCAGCGCCGCCAAACTTTTTATCCTGCAGTGCGGTGACCAGCGCCTGCGGTTGAATGATCCCCCCACGGCTGACGTCCACCAGGTAAGCGGTGGGCCGCAGGGCTGCCAGCTCCGCTTCGCCAATCAGGTTGCGCGTGGCGGGTGTCAGAGGAACGCACACGACCACAAAGTCACACAACTTGAACATCGATTTGAGTGCGGTGATCGGATAGAGGCGGGTGAAAAAATCACCAGTGGGGTCACCCAGGCCGGCGGGCATGTAACCGTCGTCTTGCGGCTGCATAACGTCGCGTTTGGCTGCCAGAATCTTAACGTCAAACGGCTGCAGCAGCCGGGCAACTTCGCGCCCGATGCTGCCATAACCCACAATACCCACGGTGCTGCCGCGCAATTCCATGGGGCGGAAGCGGTCCCAGCGGTCTTTTGGCCAATCGGTCTTGTACTGGTTGGCGTGCAGGTCTGGCATTTTATGCCCAAGCGCCAGCATCATCATGACAGCGTATTCAGCCACCTGCGGCGCCGCAGCTCCGCTGAGCGTGGTGATCGACAATTCGGGCTTACTTAATAGCGGATTGCCGGCGGCGTGGTCCACACCGGCATAGTGAAACTGAATCCAGCGCAGGTTGGGAACTGCCGCCACCGGAGGCAGCAGCCGGTCCGTGTAGAGCACTTCCGTGCGGTTCCATACGTCGATGGGGATGTCTTCCGGCCCGCGCACTGGCTGCATCGTCAGCCGCACCCTGGGTGAAATATGCCGCAGCGGTTCGATAATTTCTTCCGGGAACGAGACGGTGACGAGGACTTCGACAGGCTGCGTGGACATAAGGTAATTATA
>DATBWK010000324.1:0-7576 GCA_036514835.1 Bellilinea sp. | reverse complement strand
TAGCGCCCCCGCAGGGATTCGAACCCTGAACCTCCAGATTCGAAGTCTGTCACTCTGTCCATTGAGCTACGGGGGCGATGACCCGATTATACCGCACTGCACGCTCGCGGGGGAGCGTCCCTAGCCTTACCGATTGCCGATTGACTTAATAGGACAAAAACAGTAGTATTATTAATCTCTGCCTTATGTGAGGTCGGTAAATGGGAGGAATAGTTTTCCATCTCACCAGGGGCAGGTAAAAATTGAATATGGGCCTTAATCCGTTGACTCATCAGGCTGGAACGGAAGGAGGATGTGCATATTGCGACAATACAATTACGCTAGTTCTCTTTGCATCCATTTATTGGTATTCCTAAAAGGAGAATTGGACCATGAAAGCTGTCCGGCTTAACGAATGGGGCAAGCCTTTAGATTTAGAAGACCTTCCGCAACCAGTCCCCGATGACGATCAGGTGCTGGTGCGTATCCACGCGGCATCGATTAATCCGTTCGACGCCGCTTTGCATGCAGGTTATTTGGCAAGTATGGCCACGGTCCCTTTGACCATGGGAACAGATTTTTCCGGCGAAGTGGTGGCTGTTGGTGCCAACATCAAGCATCTCAAACCTGGCGACGCGGTTTATGGTCTCAGCCCGCTCGGCAACGGCGCGTTTGCTGAATATACAACCGTCAAGGCGTTTGAGGTGACCCAAAAACCGCGGTCGCTGGATTTTGTCAACTCAGCCGGGGTGCCGCTGCCAGCTACAGCTGCCTGGAAATCGCTTTATGAACTGCTGCAGGTGAAAAGCGGCGAGCGCCTGTTGATCATTGGCGAAGCAGGCGCTGTCGGCGGGATTGCGACTCAACTAGCCAAAAAGGATGGTGTATTCGTTTACGGGGTGGATATCCCGCAAAAAGCGGAGCACGCAAAAAAATTAGGTGTCGACCAATTTATCTCGAGCCAGGAGCGGTTTGAGGACATCGTCCAGAATGTAGATGCTGTCCTCGATCTTGTCGGTGGCGAGATGACGGAACGCGCCTACAATGTACTCAGGCCTGGCGGGCGGTACGTCACCTCGCTGCTGGCCGAGACGCCGCAAGAGGAGCCGACGCGCCTCGGTATCAAGAGCATGGGGTTGGCAGCCTGGCCGAATGCCGAGATCCTGGCCAAAATGGCGGAACTGATCGATGCGGGAAAGGTGCAAGTGTTTGTAAATCGTACCTTCCCATTGGAAGAAGCCAATGCTGCCATGGCTTATCGGATGCAGTCGACCGATCCCGGGAAGATCGTGATCACGGTCAATCATTTTTGACTCAGCCATGCCATGAGTCGGTATTTATCCCTGTCACAGCCGGGCTAGCAGAATTTTAGCCTAAGCAGCAGGACAAAACACAATAAAGCAGGTCCTGGCAATGAAACCTGTCAGGACCTAATTGTGTAACCTTTGGATATGTTGGCTTACTATTGCAGCCGGAGAACAGCCTGAGCTGCCATTTCCAGCAAGCGGGAGGGGAGGATGCTCAGCAGCACCACCGCCACTGCAGCGCCGACCGCCACCAGGCTGAGCCAGCTGTCACGGCGAACGCGCGGCTCACCGGGACGCATGAACATATACACGACTACTCGCAGGTAGTAGTACACCGAAATCAAGGAGGTCAAAAGGCCTACCAGGGCTAACTCGGTAAATCCGGCCTGTACAGTGGTGCGGAACAGGAAAAACTTACCCCAGAATCCAATTGTCAGCGGGATGCCGGAGAGCGAGAGCATAAACACCAGCATGGCAACGCCCAGCCAGGGATATTTCTGTCCAACGCCTGCATAATCCTCCAGTTCCAACCCTTTACCTTCAGCCTGCTCAAGCGAAACCACCACCGCCCAGGCACCGAAGGTGGTCAGGCCGTAAGCCACCAGGTAATACAACATGGAAGCTACCGCCTGCCCGGTTTGTTGCGGGTTGCTGGCAGAGACGAAAGCCATCATCAAATAGCCGGCATGGGCGATGCTGGAATAGGCCAACAGACGCTTGAGGTTGGTCTGGTTGATCGCCAGCAGATTCCCCACGATCATGGTTAGGGCAGCGATACCCCAAACCACCGGCACCAGTTGCGCTGACAGGCTCGGAAAAGCGGTCAGGAAGATGCGCAGCAGCACAGCAAAACCTGCCGCTTTGACTGAAACCGCCATGAAACCCGAAACCGGAGTGGGCGAACCCTGATAAACATCCGGCGCCCATTCGTGGAACGGCGCCACCGCCACCTTGAAGCCAAAGCCAACCATCATCATGGCTGCGCCGGCGACGAACAGCACCAGGTTGGTCTCGCCGCCATTAAGCGAAGCCAAAATACCCCCGAGCCCGGTCGCCTTGGTGGCGCCGAAGATTAACGCAATACCGTAGAGCAGGAAGCCGGAGGAAAAAGTGCCCAGCAGGAAGTATTTAAGCGCCGCCTCTTCCGATTCCAGGCGCGGGCGGGCAAAGCCTGCCAGAATGTAGAGTGGAATCGACAGAAATTCGATCGCCAGGAAAACCACGATCAGGTTATAAGCCTGGGAAAGCAGCATCATGCCGGCGATGGAGAACATCATCAGCACGTAATACTCGCCGCGCTCGATGTCCATGCGTTTGAGATAATCGTAACTCAGCCCGATGGCCAGAATGCCGCTAAATAAATAAATGATATTGAGGAAAACGGCGAAACTGTCGAGCATGATCATGCCCTTGAAGGTCAAGGCCGATTGCCCGATTTGCGCCAGCGACAGGCCTATGCCCGCCGCCAGACCGATTGCCGCCAGCAGAGCCGTCAGGCCTTTCCGCTTTTGCGGAATCCACAAGTCAGCGATCAGCAGCAGCAGCGCCCACAATAAAACCGTGATAATGGGGAGGATGGAGTTGAAATCCGCCAGAGTCATTAATATCCTCCTAATGGGCTGCCAGAAGCGCTGAAGAAACCAGGGAGACCAGGTTTTCCACGCTCGGGTTGATTAGATTAAAGAATGGCTGGGGATAAAGCCCAATCCAGAAGATTAGGATCAGGAGCGGCACCAGCGTGACGATCTCGCGCAGGCTGAGATCTTTGAGCAGCAGGTTAGCCTCCACTTTGACCGGGCCAAGGAACACTTTTTCGAACATCACCAGCAGATAGACCGCCGCCAGGATCACGCCCAGGGTTGCTACGCCGGCAAACCACGGACTGCCAAGCACGGTGGAACCAAACGTCCCCAGCAGGATGGTGAATTCGCCAACGAAGCCATTCAAACCGGGCAACCCCATCGACGAGAGGGTCACCACCAGCATGAGCGCGCCCATCACCGGCACCACTTTCCAGACGCCGCCAAAAGCGCTCATCTCGCGGGTGTGACGGCGCTCGTACAGCATGCCGACGATAAGGAACAGCGCTCCGGTGCTCAGGCCGTGGTTGACCATTTGCAGCACACCGCCGGCAACACTCTGGGTGGTGAGGGCGAAAATCCCCAGCACCACAAATCCAAGATGGCTGACAGACGAGTAAGCCACCAGCTTTTTCATATCCTTCTGTGCCAGCGAAACGGCTGCACCGTAGATGATGCCAATAATGGCCAGAATGGCCATATACGGCGCCAGCCTGACGGTGGCATCGGGGAAGAGCGGCAAATTGAAGCGCAGGAAGCCGTAAGCACCCATTTTCAGCAGCACGCCCGCCAGAATGACCGAGCCGGCGGTGGGGGCTTCAACATGGGCATCCGGCAGCCAGGTGTGCAGCGGGAACATAGGTACTTTGATGGCAAAGGCCAGCCCAAAGGCCAGGAACAGCCAAATTTGAAGGTTGGCGAAGACCTCGCGCTGCGCTACCAGGTCGGACCAGGCGAAAGTGCCGGTCTGGAAGCCGATCACCAGAATCGCCAGCAGCATGAGCAGCGAACCAGCCATGGTGAACAGGAAAAATTTGACAGCCGCGTAGATGCGGCGTTCGCCGCCCCAAATACCGATGAGGAAGTACATCGGGATGAGGGTGAACTCCCAGAAAACGTAGAAAAGCACCAAATCGAGTGCCAGGAAGACGCCGGTCATGCCGACTTCCAACAGCAGGAAGAAGATCATGAAGCCCTTGACACGCTCCTCGACCGCCGACCAGGTAGATAGAATAGCGATGGGGGTCAGCAGGGCGGTGAGCAGCACCATCAGAATACTGAGACCATCGACGCCCATATAGAAATCGATGGACAGACCGTCCAGGCGCAGCCAGGGTTGGCGCAGTTCAAGCTGAATACCGGGTGTTCCGGGTTGAAATTGCGCCAGAACCCACAACGAAATGCCAAAGGTGATCAGCGAAGTGACCAGCGCCGTCCAACGGATGGCCTGTTTTTGCTGTGTATTGAGGAAAAGGATGACCAGAACGCCCACAAAGGGAAAGAAGGTCACCAGCAGAAGGGGGTGGATCCCAAAGTTCATAACCAGTCCTCAGGCTTCGAAAATTCCTATCCCCGCCAGGAAGTCCAGGCCAGGATGAAGGTCTTGCTCAACGCAAGACCAGATAGGTGATGACCAGCACCACCCCAACCACAATCGTCAACGCGTACGAACGAACATAACCGTTCTGGTAGCGGCGCCAGGCTTTGGCAAGGCTGCCAACCATCGATCCCATACCATTAATCAGGCCGTCAATGATGCCCTGATCGATCACCCCGGCCGAGAAGCGCGCCACGGCATCATAAGGCCGCACGATGACCGTGTTGTATAACTCATCGACCCACCACTTGTTTTCCAGCGCGGTGAACAGGCCGTTGAGCGGCTTGCGCAGCGGGTCGGGTTGACCATTCTCGAACAACGGCTTGCGGCCGTACACCAGCCAGGCCAACAACAGGCCGAGCAGGGCAACCGCCAGAGAAATGAGCGCCACCGTCAGCACAAAATGACCAGGGGTTACGCCTTCCAGCGTATGCTCCAACCAGGTCTCGAGGATGTGCGAACCGGGCAGGTTCAAGGCGCCGCCAAACACCGAAAGCAGCGCCAGGACAACGAGAGGCAGGGTGACCAGCAGCGGGCTTTCGGAAGCTTTTTCACTGGCTACGCTGCGCGGCTTGCCAAAGAAGACCATCAGCAGCTGACGCCCCATGTAGAAAGCCGTCAGAAATGCAGCTGCCGTCAAAAGGGCGTAAATGGCGATGGATTTTTCGTTGGCAGCCGCCAAAATCTCATCCTTCGAGAAGAAACCAGCCAGCGGGGCAATGCCAGCCAGCGTCAATGCACCCAGCAGATACACAATAAACGTCAGCGGCATGCGTTTGCGCAGCCCGCCCATTTCGCGCATGTCCTGCGGGTCAAAACTGTCGTGACCATGTTCCGCGTGTTTATTGGCCTGCGCATGCCCGTGCTCCACACCCAAAATCACCGAGCCCGCGCCAAGGAAGAGCAAGGCTTTGAAGAAAGCATGGGTGGTGAGGTGGAACATGCCAGCGACCGTGGCGCCCATGCCTACGGCGGTGACCATGAAGCCCAGCTGGCTGATGGTGGAGTAAGCCAGCACTTTTTTGATGTCATTTTGGCCAACGGCGATGGTGGCGGCAAAAAAGGCCGTCAGCGCGCCCACCCACATGACGATATTCTGGGCAGCCGGCACCTCAACATACAGCGCCTGGGAACGCGCCACCAGATACACGCCAGCGGTGACCATGGTAGCGGCATGAATCAGCGCGGAGACGGGAGTTGGGCCAGCCATGGCGTCCGGCAGCCAGACATACAGCGGCAGCTGCGCCGATTTGCCGGTAACACCCAGCAGCATGAACAGGGTGATCGCCATAATCGCGCCGGGAGCCGCGGCGGCAATAGCCGGCGCTTGCTCAAAAATCTCGGCAAAGTTAAGCGTACCAAAACTATGGAATAACAAAAAGAGAGCAATCAGCAGGCCAAAATCGCCGATGCGGTTGACCACAAAGGCCTTTTTGGCGGCTTTGGCGTTGCCAATGCCGTCAGCGCCTTTCTCAAACCAGAAGCCGATCAATAGATATGAACACAGCCCCACTCCTTCCCAGCCAACGAACAGCATCAGGAAGTTGTCTGAACTGACCAGCACCATCATGAAGGCGATGAACAGGTTGAGGTAAACGAAGAAGCGGCGGAAACGGCCGGGATCTTCATTATGGCGTACGTCGCTGTGCATATACCCGATGGAATAGATGTGGATCAGCATGCCGACGCCGGAGACGACCAGCATCATCAGCACCGAAAGGGTGTCGATACGGAAGGACCAGTTGACGCTGAAATCGCCCACGGTCATCCAGTTAGCCAGGGTCAGGGTGGCACCCTCACTGACTTGTCCCAGACCAATCGCCAGCAGCACCGCCACAGCGAAAGCCCCGCCGGTCGCCAGGCTGGCAACCGCGCCGACTCCTTTTTCGCCCAGGTACTTGCCAACCAGCAGATTGATCAGCAGGCCGAGCACCGGCAGGAAAACCACCAACGGCACCAGTTGGAAGAAAGGATGCACACTCGCAATTTCAAACAAACTCATGATTGCTATCCTTTCAGGCTGGACATCTGGTCGAGATCGATGGTGCGTTTGGCCTTAAAAATGGCCACAATCAATGCCAAACCGACCGCGACTTCGGCGGCAGCGGTGGTCATCACAAAGAAGACGAACAGCTGCCCGTCCAGCACATGGTGATAGGCCGAGAAAGCCACAAACAGTAAATTGGCAGAGTTGAACATCAACTCCAGCGACATGAAGACAATGAGCGGGTTGCGCCGCAACAGAACACCCAGAATGCCCATGGCGAACATGAGTATCGAAAGTCCGATGAAATAAGACATGGGCATCATGATGACTCCTTGCCTGCCTGCTGGGCTTCCGGCAGCGCACTCTTTCGCTCCGGGCGCGGCGAACGCGTCAGGAAAACGGCGCCGACAGTGGCAGCCAACAGCACCCCAGCGGTCATCTCAAAGGGCAGCAAGTACTGTTCGAATAATAGCGTCCCCATGGTGGCAGGGGTGGAAAAATCCGGCGTAATGGGCGCGCCGGCAACCACGGGCGATCCGCGCAGCATAACGAACAACGCCATTTCCGCCAGGAAAGCCACAAAGAGCAGAATCGCCAAAATACGCTGCCCGCGAATGGGTTCTGCGATAGGCAGCTGTTCCGCTCCGAGCAGCATGATCACGAAAAGGAAGAGCACCATAATGGAGCCAGCGTACACGGTGACCTGCGCCAGGGCAATAAATGGGGCACCGAGGGCAATGTAGAGCAAGGCCACGGTGATGAAGTTCAAAACCAGGAACAGCGCACCGTAAATGGCATTGCGACTGGTGATCAGGCCAATCCCCGAGATGGCCACCACCACTCCCAGCAATCCGTACAGAAGAATCGATCCGAGTGACATTCCCTCCCCTCCCTAATCTGCAGGATCTTGCATAGCTGGGACCGAGCGGGTGAATATCCCCGGTTCAGTCTTTTGCGGAGTCGGCTGGATGCCGGCAGGCACAGGCTCCAGCAGCATGGATTTATCATAGATAGACTGCAAACGGTTGGTGAAAGACATTTCGTACTGGTCGCCCAGCACAATCGCCTCGGTAGGGCAGGCGTCTTCGCAGTAACCGCAGAAAATGCAGCGCAGAAAGTTGATCTC
>DATBWK010000323.1:0-5620 GCA_036514835.1 Bellilinea sp. | reverse complement strand
AAGTTCATCCATGCTCGGACGCGCTGAAAAACATGGTCCATTGATGCACATAAAATCCGCTGCCAATCCATCCCTCGGCATGACCTGCATTAACCCGACTGCGCCGCTTTTTGAATAAGCTTCCGGATTGCCGCCGGATTCTTGCAGCATCACCGCGGCGATCAGCTTTGGGTCAAGTCCATAATAGGCTGAAAACTGCATAATGGGTTGGCACCATTGTAGAATTTTCTCTGGGTAGCTGGAAGGAATGATGCAACCGCTGGCGACTTCCTCTACCGCTGGGACAGATTCATCAACGACTGCGGCTGGCTCGGGATTAACCGCCGCGTTGCTTTGCGCCATTACAATGACCGATGGGTTATAGAGCAGCCGGGTCATAAAAATAACTGCCATTGAAGCAAAAATGAATCCAGGGATGATAAATTTTCGAATGTCCGTCATAATGATTTCCTCCCGGTTGATTTATATCATTATAGAACAAACGTACTATAATTACAAGACCGAATTTTCCCTATCCATATTTGATATAATCAACACATTGGCTGAAGGATGTTGGCATTGGAGTTCAATCCGGTTTCAGGGGATTACGCATGGAAGACAATCAAAGCTGGTACATCAACGCCATTTTCTACCAGGTCTACGTGCGCGCATTTTGCGATAGCAACGGAGACGGTCACGGGGACCTGCAGGGACTGATTTCTAAACTGGATTACATCCAGGATCTCGGAGTGGATTGTATCTGGCTGATGCCCATCTATCCATCACCGCAGCGGGATGACGGTTACGATATTGCCGATTTCACCAGTGTGCTGGGCACGTATGGCACCCTGGCGGACTTTAAACAACTCATTGATGGCGCGCATACCCGCGGGCTGCGAGTAGTGACAGACCTGGTGCTCAATCACACATCCGATGAACACCCCTGGTTCCAGGCAGCTCGCACCGATCGGCAATCCACTTTCCGGGATTATTATGTGTGGTCGGACACTGACCAAAAATTCCGGGACGCGCGAATAATCTTTATCGATAGCCAGAAATCCAATTGGACCTGGGATGAGAAAGCCGGTCAATTTTTCTGGCACCGTTTTTATCCTACACAACCAGATTTGAACTATGACAATCCCGCAGTCCGGGCAGAGATGCAGGCGGTCATGCGATTTTGGCTGGACCTTGGCATCGATGGTTTTCGGGCGGATGCCATCCCGTATTTATTTGAGCGTGAAGGCACCAATTGCGAAAACCTGCCGCAAACGCACGCCTTCCTGAAGACGGTACGAGCTTTACTTGATTCTGAATACCCCGGACGCATTCTGCTGGGGGAGGCGAATCAATGGCCCGAGGATGTACGCCCGTACTTCGCGGACGGCAACGAGCTTCACATGAACTTCCATTTCCCCCTGATGCCCAGGCTTTACCTTGCGCTGCACGATCAGAACGTTGAACCCATCAAATGGGTCTTTGAAAGAACCCCAGCCATCCCGGAAAATTGTCAATGGTGCACCTTCCTGCGCAATCATGACGAGCTGACATTGGAAATGGTCACTCCTGAGGAGCGGGATGCGCTTTGGCAGGCTTACGCGCCAGATACCAAAATGCGCCTCAACCTGGGAATTCGCCGGCGTCTGGCGCCTCTGTTGGATAACGATATGCGCCGGATTCGTTTGATGAACGCGCTGTTATACAGCTTACCTGGCACACCCATCCTCTATTATGGTGATGAAATCGGCATGGGTGACAACATCGAATTATTTGACCGTAACGGTGTGCGCACCCCCATGCAGTGGGATGAAACGCGCAGCGCCGGATTCTCTACGGCTAAACCCGAACAATTCTATGCGCCTTTGATCGATAAGACCCCCTACGATTTCCGCACCGTCAACGTGGTACAGCAGGATGTTGACCCCGATTCCTTGCTCAATTTCATGCGCATGTTGATCCGTCACCGCAAGGCCCACCCCGAACTGGCGTCCGGGACGATGGAATGGGTGGAAACCGATAACCCGGCGGTGGCAGCCTTTACCCGCCGGTTGGGGAGTAAAGGTGTTTTGGCGATATTCAACCTGTCGGATACTTCACGCGGAGCGCGCATTCCTCGCGAATTGCGCCAGGAACCGCGCACCGATCAGCTCGGCAGCTACCTGCGACTGCTGCCAGAACAAACCAACGTTAACCTCAAGCCGTACCAGTTCGCCTGGTTCAACCTGTAATTCTTTTTATGCAATCACTCGTCGCCGCTGATCTGACCTTCCGGCAGCGGATCGCTGATGGCGGCGGTGCGTGCGCGTGTCAACTCGATCAGCGCCTTCACCGGCAGACGGATATTCAATCCGCGCTGACCGCCGGAAACGTGGATCTGTTCATATTGCAGCGCTTCAGCGGAAATCACCACCTGAAACCCTTTGTTGAGCAATGCCAACGGTGAAATTCCGCCAGCCTGCAGTCCAGTCAGCTGCTCGGCTTCGCGCATGGTAGGTAGTTTGAGTTTTTTCTCACCAACAAATGCTGCCAGGCTTTTTAGATTAACCGCATGGTCGCCCGGAACTACCGCCAGGATCGGTTTGGCGGGTTTTTCGCGCACTACCACGATGGTTTTATACAACATCGAGGGGGATACGCCTAACAACCTGGCGCTTTCAAGTGCGCCGATTTTTTCGGCTGGAAGTTCGAATGCCGTGTAGGAGATCTTGTGCGAGTCTAAAAATCGGGTAACGTTGTTTGTGACCATTGTGGACCTAAAAATGAATTGCGGTCTGTTCGAGGCGGGCGCAAGTAGATCGGGTTGCTGTAAATCCAGCCGCGCTGCTTGCCAAGAAAGGGAATCGATACTTCCACTCGATAAACACCTGGCTGTCGGGTGATGTGCGCCCCCACCTGTTGATCCTTCCAGGTTTTAATCACCCGGCCGTCCTGAATCAGGCGGCAATCTGTAGGCAGCGGCAACCGAACCTGCAGGGTAACAGCCTCGCGCATTTCACCCTGATCTCCCATGGAAAGAACGCCTTGTTTGGTTTGTGCCGTGAAGCGGAATCCGCGGGTGGGTGCTGGCAGATCATACCCGATAAAGCAATGACCTTTCGCCAGCGCCTGGTAGATCAGCTTGCGGTCGGTATTGAAATTATTGCCGGTTAACGGTTCGCTGGTAAGGATATGGGTGTTGATCGCTTCAAAATGGAAAGAATAGGGGAAAATAATCCGTTTGAGGAATCCCACTTTTATGTTAAGGGAATGTGCGTCAGAACCACCGATTGCCACAACCCGCAATCCCTGGGCCAGCAGGTTGTCCCAGCGTTGTAGAGCCGCCGGGTGGGGACCGTGGGCTACTGAATCAGGGAATAACCCGTAGCGCACAGCATCCAATCCATTGTGAATCACCTGCTTAAGTTCACTCAATCCGTTCCACAACTCGATGCCGGTATAATTGCGCACCTCCCAGCTCTCCCAGGAGATGTCGGGTTCATGGAAGAGCCGTAGGGCCGGGTCTACTGGGTGGGCGATGAAACTCAAACCGCCGGACTGGTTGACGCGGTCGATCAGTTGTTGCGGCTGGTCGGCGTGAGTCGCCATCTCATGGGGGACGCCAAGAACCAGCATATGATCTTTTTGCGGTTGGCGGGCCTGATCATGGATTTCTTCGCCGATCAAAACCAGCATTTTTCGTCCGCTTTTACGCAGGTAACCCTCAACGCCTTCCACCCGAACATTGTGGTCGGTGATTATGACTGCATCCAGGCCGGCCTCAATGGCTGCCTGTGCCACCTGCTTGTGCGTGCCTGTGCCATCAGAAAAGCGTGTGTGTACGTGCAGGTTGATGACATATTCATGCATTGACGATTTCCGCCCGAGACAGGTATAATTCGTGGGTCTACTTAAATGGAGGAACGAGCTTGACCAACTACGTTGATATCGCACTGATTATAATCTCGATCGCTTTGATCGCCAGCGTCATCTTTCAGAACAAAGGCGTTGGCCTGGGCGGGTTAACAGGCGCAGACAGCAGCCAGGTTTTTTCTGCTCGGCGCGGTCTGGAGAAAACAATCTTCCTCATCACCATTGGGCTGGCGGTTGTCTTTGTGCTCCTCACCCTCGCGGCGGTGGCATTCGGATAAACGGACAGCAAACCGATGGCAGCTTTGCCTGCCATCCTTGCTAGCAGGGCGACTCGCGTAAGTAAAGAGGGCGCCCTTTTCCCAATCCAAAAACTATGAAAAAATTCCGTTGGCAACTTCTTATCATCTTCCTGACTGGAATCGTGGTCGGAATTCTTCTGTTAGGGCAACAGCCTGAAACTGCCCCCGGCGAAACAACTGAGCCAGTCAAAGGCGGCTTTTACACTGAAGCTCTGGTTGGGTCATTACAGCGGCTTAACCCCATGCTCGACTTCAACAATCCCGTTGACCGCGATGTTGACCGCCTGATTTATAGCCGATTAATCACATTTGATGAACGCGGCGGTGCCGTGGCCGATCTGGCTAGCAGTTGGGGGGTCTCCAGAGACGGGACGGTTTATAACTTCGAGCTAAAGCCGGACATTACCTGGCATGACGGGGAACCGCTCACTACCGATGACATCCTCTTCACGACCGAATTGCTGCGCAATGGCGGGGACTTCGTCCCTCCCGATCTGCAGGAATTCTGGTCAGGTATCGAAGTGGTTGTCCTCAGCCCGATTTCCCTGCAGTTCAAGCTGCCCGAGCCTTTCTCGCCCTTTCTGGACTACCTGTCCTTTGGAATCTTGCCCAGCCATATCTTGTCTGGCAAGACAATTGATGAAATTAAAGATATGGACTTCAATATCCAGCCGATCGGCAGCGGTCCTTACAAATTCGACCGCCTGATTGTGGAAGAGGGCGCCATTAGCGGCCTGGTGCTGACTGCCTATGAGGATTATTTCGGCACTGCTCCTTTCATCGAGCAGCTGGTCTTCCGCTATTACCCTGATTCTGCTGCGGCACTGCAGGCCTACCAGGCCGGTCAGGTGCAAGGCATCAGCCAAGTTTCGGCCGATGCGTTGCCGGCTGCCCTGGCCGAGCCAAACCTGGCTCTGTATACCGGCCGGCTCCCGGAATTGAGTATGGTCCTGTTTAATCTTAAGAACGATGAGACTTCGTTCTTCCAGGATGCCAACTTGCGGCGGGCTTTGTATATGGGGATCAACCGCCAATATATTGTGGATAAAATTTTAGCCGGACAGGCTATTTTGGCTGACGGACCCATATTCCCGGGAACCTGGGCGTATTATGACGCCACCCCGCGGGTGGAATTGGATGTTGAGCAGGCGAAGACCTTGCTCGATGAAGCCGGCTTCCCGGTCAACCCTGAGAACACCGAAGAGCGTGTCAGTTCCGACGGTATGGTGCTTAAATTTACCCTGCTCCACCCAGATACCGAGCAGCACCGTTTGGTTGCAGAAGCCATACAGCAGGATTGGACCGCGTTAGGCGTTTCAGTTACTTTGGAAGCCGTGCCCTATGATGTTCTGGTCATGGAACGGTTGGCGAATCGCGAATATCAATCTACCCTGGTCGACTTGAATTTGGCGCAATACCCGGACCCGGATCCCTACCCCTTCTGGGATTCTATCCAGGCGACCGGCGGGCAAAATTATTCCCAATGGGATGAC
>DATBWK010000322.1:0-5861 GCA_036514835.1 Bellilinea sp. | reverse complement strand
TGTCCTGATCCCGGTGATCGCTGTGGTGGTCACTGAAACCATTTTAGGTTTGCGAAAATCCCTACAGGTGGAAATGACCCGGCTGCAAACGCTTAACCGTGTGGCTCGCAGCCTGGCAACCTCGCTTGAGATGCATCAGGTTGTCACCCTGGTCAGCAATGCGATTCAAAATGCTTTCGCCGCGGATACCTATTATGTTGGACTGCTATCCAACTCAACCCTGCATATGGAACTTTTCTTCGACGATGGCGAGTTTTTCCCGCCAATGGACATCAATCTGAAAGATACATTAGCCGGCAGGGTGGTTCAGTCCCGCAAATCACTGCTGATTCGCGACCTGGCAGCTGAAAGAAAGCAAAGAAATCTGCCTTATATAATCGTCGGGCGTCCGCAAGCCAGCCGATCGTGGATGGGGACACCGCTCGAGATTAACGGGAGTACCGCCGGGTTGATTGGCGTAGCCTCTTATCAAAAAAACACATTTGATACCGGCGACCTGGAGTTGCTGGAGAACATCGCGCAACAGGCGGCTTTGGCGATCGATAATGCCGAGCATCATGCTGAAGTAGAGACCCGTTCGCAGCACGACAGTCTGACCAGCGTGCTAAACCATAATGCGTTCCTGGCGCGCTACGAACGGCAGGTGCGCGATTCGGTGACCCATAAACATCCGCTTTCGATCATTATGCTGGATATTGATTACTTCAAAGCCTACAACACCAGCTATGGACACCTGACCGGCGATGAAGTGCTCACTAATTTGTGCCATGTAATCCGCCGCAATGTAAAAAAGACTGACCTGATCGGACGCTGGGGCGGCGAAGAATTTGCCATTTCGCTGCCAAATGCCAATGGACCGCAGGCATTCCGGGTAGCGGAACGAATCCGGACCATGCTGGAAAGTTCGACCATCAAGGACCTCAACGGACGTCTCATACCGGCGCCAACCATCAGCCAGGGAATAGCGGTTCTTTCAAAAGAAGAACAGGACTTTATGCAGCTGGTCGATCTGGCTGACCGCCGCCTTTACATTGCCAAGGAACGCGGACGAAATGAAATCGAACCATCCCTGCGCGAATTGGAAGACGCCCGGCAAACGGCCGAAGCCCAGCCGGCTGAAAACGATATTTAAATCACGGCTTGGAAGGCTTTGAGCGTCTGGTCGACGCCGTTATCGTCCACCCAGTAATGCAGCACCATGCGGAACATGCGTTCGTTGACAACGCCAACCTTCACGCCGTGTGAGCGAAGGTTTACGGCTGCCTGTTTTGCATTGTAAGGCAGCGTATCGCTCAGTTGAGCGAAAACCATATTAGATTGCGGCAGCCCCATGGGGAATTCGATGCCAGGTAATGCAGCTAACCCGTCTGCCAGGCGCCGGGCACGGATGTGATCTTCCCCCAAACGGTCTACCATCTGCTCCAATGCTACAATTCCGGCAGCTGCCAGAATGCCCGCCTGACGCATCCCGCCGCCCAATTGTTTGCGGATGCGCCGCGCTTTAGCGATGAAATCAGTCGTACCGCACAAAACCGAGCCGACTGGGGCGCATAAACCCTTGCTCAGGCAAAAAGTAACTGAATCTACGGCGTTGGTTAAGGCGGAAGCTTTGACCCCCAGTGCAGCCGCGGCATTGAAGACCCGGGCGCCGTCCAGGTGCAGTTTGACGCCTTTGGATCGAACCAGTTCGCCAGCTTGGGCGGTGTATTCGGGTGTCAGGACTGCTCCACCGCAGCGGTTTTGGGTGTTCTCCAGGATCAACAGGCGGGTGATGGGCGCATGGTAATCATTGCCGCGAATGGCGCTGGACACCATTTCCAAATCCAATGTGCCATCCGGCAGGTTGGGCAGGGTGGCGGCAAACACGCCGCCCAATGCAGAAATGCCGCCCGCTTCGAACAGGTAGGTGTGACCCTTGGTTCCCATTAGGGCTTCATCGCCGCGCTGACAATGCGCCAGAACCGCGGCTAAATTACCCATGGTGCCGGAGGGGACGAATATCCCCGCCTGTTTCCCCATCTTCTCTGCAGCCAATTCCTCCAGCCGGTTGACCGTCGGGTCTTCACCAAGAACGTCGTCGCCAACTTCAGCGTGGAACATTGCCTCGCGCATGGCAGGGGTAGGATGACTGACGGTATCGGAGCGCAGGTCGATGATGGAGTCCATGGATGCTATCCTTTCAAATGGTTTAGCGGCGGCGCAAATCTTTCAAAATCCGGCTTAATTCAGGTGGCAATGGCGCTTCGAACGTGCGTGTTGTCGTTTCGCCTGGCAATTTTATGGTTAATCGGGCAGCATGCAGGAAATGGCGATCGATCGGCAAGCTCGGGTTACGATGCCCATAAACCGCATCGCCCACGATGGGGGTGCCAAGGAAGGCCAGGTGCAGTCGAATCTGGTGGGTGCGGCCGGTGAGCGGATGAGCTTCGATGAGTGTATGGGATGGGAAAGTCTCCAGTGTCTCATACTCGGTGACCGATTCACGCCCGCGGCCCGGTGCAACAACCGCCATGCGTTTGCGGTGTGACGGATCGCGCGCAATCGCTGCTTCGATCCGGCCTTCGGGTGTCGGCGGAGCGCCATCCACCAACGCCAGATAGACTTTTTTTACGTGGCGTAAGCGAAACTGGTCTTGCAGCCACCGATGCGCAATGTCATTTTTGGCAATCAGAATCAAGCCGGAAGTGTCTTTGTCCAGACGGTGGACAATTCCCGGACGCTGCTCCCCGCCTACGCCTTCCAGGTCAGGTGCATGCGCCAGGGCCGCATGAACCAGGGTGCCGCTGGCATGTCCAAATGAAGGGTGTACCACCATGCCGGCGGGTTTGTTGATGACCATCAGGTCGGTGTTTTCGAACACCACCTGGAGCGGAATGGCTTCCGGAATTAGAGTGGACGGTTCAATCGGCGGAATTTCAACTTGAACGCGCTGGCCCGGTTCCACCAAAAAGCCGGTTTTGACCGTCACAACCCCAGCTACTGACACCCGGCCTTCTTTAATGAGGGCCTGCAGGCGGGTACGCGATAAGTCCGGTAGTTGGGTGACAAGGGCTTTGTCCAGCCGTTCACTATCCGAACCCGGCTGCATGAATGAAACCTGCACGGCGGTCATACTGCTTCGCGAAATTCGGACAGGGTGTCGCTGGACTCGGCAGCCATCCTGGCTGCCTGTTCGCGCTCCGCTTTTTCACGCTTTTCCTGCAGCCAGACTCCCAAAATTAAGATCACTACGCCGACCGTTATGGCAGAATCGGCGATATTGAACACCGGGAAATTCCCGACCGAAATAAAATCGGTGACATGACCGATGGTGATGCGGTCGATCAGGTTGCCGAGCGCGCCGCCAAGCTGCAGGCTGAGCGCCAGACGTAAGGTCCAATCCTGTTCGGGAATGCGGCGGAAATAAACGATGATTCCAAGAGCAATTACCATGGGCAGCAGAATAAAGATTATCCCGCCCTCCTGGAACATGCCGAAAGCTACTCCCTTGTTGTACCAGTGCAGGATTCGAGCGAAGGGCGCTAACCATGGCAAGGGCATCCAGGACTCGCCCAATGCCAGATTTTGGCGGACAAGCATTTTGGTGTACTGGTCTAGGGCGATGACTGTGCCCGGCAGTACGACTAAAAATAGAAAATAGCGTAAATGCTTTTTCAACAGCAAGCCTCCAACAAATGTTGGCTAATTGTACCGCAATTCACCGGCTGGATTGAGTCTGCAGCCCATGCGCGACCTCTCCCCAATCAGCCTGGCCAGCGGGCCAAAAAATCGAGTTGGTGAGCAATAAAAACCAGTTCGCCATCGATTATTTGAGCGCGGCGGGCTGCCAGCCAGGCCTGGAAGGCAGCCGGGTCGAGTTGCGGGTGACCGTTTAATGTCTGGTTTAAGAAATGCAGCATGAACTCCAGAAAATAAGCCTCGTCATGGGCATAGGCCCTCTGAATGGAATGGACGACCCAGTCTGACGCGCCAGCCGCCAACACCTGCCAGCCTGCTTCGGTCATTTGGTGGTACAGATGCCGGCCTGTTTGGCTGCCGCCGGTCGGCTGCCCATCCACTCGGCGCTCATCCATGGATTGATGGTATAGCTGGATGATCTTCCCATCCAAAATGGGGTCGATGACCGGCTCGAACACCGTCATTCCATCAAAATTGATGGTGAACCAGCCTAAGGCGCTGGGTTCCAGCAGCCGTCCCAAGTCCAGTAGCAGAACTGCCGGATCGACCAGATCCAGAAAGGCGTTGGCGATGATCAGGTCAAAATCTACGGCGGTGGGCGACGCCATAAATTTTTGGACTTCGAGCGGGCTGAATGCTGCCCGAATTTTTGTACCGGAGCCAGAAAGTTCGAATTCGCCGGTGACTTGCGTGCAGGTAAGGTTGTGCTCAGATGCCCAGCGCGGCAAATCATTCCGGGCTGCCTCAACGCTGGCATGATCTGAGTCGATGCCGAGGTAGGTGCCTTGCTGTAAACCGCCCCATTCGACCAACCGGTGCAACATGGTGCCGATCCCGGCGCCAATTTCCACTACATGAATGGGTCGGCTGGACTGCCAAAAGGATAGTTGACTCATAAGTTGTTGCCAAACCACGCGGTTGAGGGCACGGTCATCCACCTTGCGTTTGGCCTGCAAGTAACGCTGAAAAGAAATTTCCATGATAGGTTCCCAGGTCAAATTTGATCGATTAGAAATTGGCGAATTGTATCCGCGGTTTCAGCCCAGGTGGGGAGGTCGGCATAACGAATTCGGGCTGCCTGACTCAATGTGTTTAGCATTTCCGGATTATGCAAAGCTTTTTCAAGGACACCTGCCAGCCCGCCCACGTCACCAGGTTTCACCAGCCAGCCGTTTTCACCATTCCGGATGATCTCAACCGCCCCGCCAGCATTACTGGCGACTGGCACCACGCCCCAACGCATGGCTTCCAGATAGACGATGCCAAACCCTTCAAAAGTAGACGGAACTACCAGCAAATGGCTGGATTGGTACAGCTGCACCAGGGCAGAATCTTTCAGAGCGCCAAGAAATTCGACCTTGCCAAAAAGCCCATACTGTGAAGCCAATTCCCGGCACCTGTGGGTGTAACCTGGATCGAGATCCGTCCGCCCCACAACGCGTAAACGCCATGTGCCATTCGGGATATTCCTTAAAGCTGCGAATAAGGTGTGCAAACCCTTGCGCATGATCAGGTTGCCAACGAAGATGATTTCCAGCCTCGTATCATTATTGACTATCTTAATTTCTTGGCTATGCGCATGGTTTTCGTCTGCGATGCGGGGTCCATCCAAAGCATCTCCCCCAGGCGTGGCGACCACAAATGGACGGTTAGACTGCGCCAGAGCCGCCACTGCCCGCCGAGTGGATTGGCTATTGAAAACAAAGCCATCCAGAGATTTCAGATATCGGCGCTCGACAGCCCGATAAAACGACCTGAGGTAGCCTGGGTGATTTTCGCTGCTGCGCAGGTGATGGACGATGCCAATCAGCGGGTAATTCACTCTAGGGCGCAGCCAACCGTTTAGTAAGAACAGCGAGGGGTGATTCAATTCATCCTGCAACAGGATATCGACTTTCAGGCTGGTCAACTTCTGCCGAATCGTCCGCGATGCATTTTGAGCGATGGCTCCGGCATAACTGGTTACGGGCAGCGAAACGATCTCGACCGAATCACCCTGGCTGCGCAGATACTCGACCAGTTTACGGTCGTACAAATAGCCGCCAGAGAGCGTATCCAGGCTGCCGTAAATGACCAACCCGACCCGCATTAACGCTCCAGTTCGTAACTGGCCCAGGCGGATTCATTTTCCCACAGGCGCACCATCACCTGGGCGACGTTGGCTGCCTCGATCGTGCTGGACA
>DATBWK010000321.1:0-3061 GCA_036514835.1 Bellilinea sp. | reverse complement strand
TGTCCGGCTGAGCCGCTTCTTGTGCGGCAGCCAGCTGTGCAGGATTGGGTAAGACCGCCGCAACAAGGATAATAATGGCGATGACCGTCTGAAATATCGCTTTACGCATGGATCAACTCCTCGCCTGGCTGAAGGACTATGGAAGAATGGTGCGCGAACGGATTGCAACTAATTCCGTGTCTGACATCCATTATGAGACAAAATGGAACAAAACACAACTTGGAGCCATGTTTCGCGCCGCCTGTATGTCTAGTCCAGTGTGCGTGCGCAGCGAAAGCCAATGGTGCTATTGGCGGTATCCGGCGCGGTTGACTCGCGTTGAGCCGTCCTTACAAAATACGCCGCGAATGAGAACCAGGATCCGCCGCGTATCACCCGTTTTTCGCCGATCAGCGGACCCTGTGGATCTGTTGCGCTTTCTGCAGAATATGGACCGTACCAATCAGCGACCCATTCGCGCACCCCGCCACTCAGGTCATAAGCCCCCACCCAGGACATTCCTGCCGGCACAGATCCCACATTTTGTGGCTTAAGCCGGCCTGAAATTACCTTATCCAGACCAAATGTATTCCCCCAGGGGTAAATCAAATTGTCTGGGCCGCGGGCCGCAAACTCCCACTCGGCTTCACTTGGCAGGCGGGCATGATGCGCCTGGCAAAACTGCTCGGCCTCCTCCCAGGTGACTGTTTCCCGCGGCCATTTGGGTCCGCGGAACATATTCATCATGTCGGTACTGGAACTCGAGCCATAATGACGGTTGGTCACTTCGGTTTCACCGATCCAGAATGGATCGTCAAAGCATACCTCGTGAGCCGGTGTCTCGCTGCCGGCAAAGTCGACCTTGCAGCGGCCTGGTCCGAAATAGCGCTCGCAGGAACCGACTGCCTCAAGCAGCTGGGCTTCCGTTGACCCCATGGTGAAACAACCCGATGGCACCAGTACCAGATCCAACCCATCCAGCCGGCGGACGAGCGGCTGCCAATCCTCATTCTTGCTTACTCCCGCGGTCGCCTGATCACGCAGCGCAGCCGGCACAGGTTGGGAAAGCTGCACCAACCGTATCACCAGTTGCAGGCTGGCCAATGCAGCTGCCAGCAAAACCAACCCGACGATTCCATAAACAAACCTGCGAATCTTCATTCGAATACTCGCAACGCCTCAACCAGATGAATCTAGTGTCTTAGGGTTGAATCACATCCTGAGCAGATGGGTCTTCTGACGCGGTTTTTGGGGCAATAAATTTTAACCACACCGGGATAACACACAATAGGGATGCAATGGCGGTAAGCATAAATGGAAATTGCGGATTGACCTTTTCCCATAAAAAACCGCCAATCAAAGGTGCTGGCAATGAAACCAGTCCCAGGCTGGTGCTGAATAAGCCAAAGGCCACCCCCCGGTTTCGCGGCGGAACAGCCTTGCTGATCAATGATTGGTAGGCCGGTGTCGCCAACCCAACGCCGACGCCAGCGATTGCCCACCCTGTGCCGTATACCCAGATTGGGCTTAGCGGCGGCGCAAGCACAATCAAGAAAAACGAGGTAGCGAGCAATACAAACGACATCGCGATATTGACCCGTTCGCCAACTTTGTCGGCCAGCCCGCCAGCCGGGATCATGACCGCCATCATGGCTACGCCAAAGATGCTGTTCATCAGCCCAATCTGACTGATGGCCAAGCCAGCGATATCCTCCATGAACACCGCCAGGAAGCTGAAGGACATATTGAAGAAGATGTCGCGCACGCCGTCTGTGATCAGAATCCAGGTGACTAACCCGCCTGCCGCGATCAACCCGATCATAACCCCAAGGTTGCTCTTGAGGCCGGCGAAAGTCAGCGGAGTTGGGTTTGCCTCTTTACCTTTTGACGCTTCGCGCGCCATGCCCAGGCGGATGATGGTGGCGATCACATACAGGACCGCCGCAATGATCAACATACCTTTGAACCCGGCACCCTCCACCATGTACCCTCCCACCACCGGCCCAACAACTGAAACAATCCCGAACAGAGTCTGTGTTACGCCGAAGAGACGGGCGCGGTTTTCCGGCGCTGAATGATCAGCGATAAAAGCGTCAAAACTTGGACCGACCAGCGATCTTGTCACAGCGGTCAGAGCTGATGCGGCGATGACCCACTCCCAGCGGTCCGCCAGGATCAGCGGCACCCAGCCAAAGATCCCGATCACGCTGCCAATGGCGATGGCGCGCAGCCTGCCAAGTGAATCCGACATCCAGCCGCCAAGAATTTGCAGCAGCAGCGGAATTATCGCCGAAATTGTGTAGAACAACCCGATTTGGCCGATGCCAGCACCCAGTTGTTTAAGATAGAGCGCCTCCAGCGGCCCATACATACTGCCTCCCAGGTTTGCCAGCACCATAGCCAGCATGAAGAGCAGCAACAAGGGAGTGAGCAAGCGTGTTTTTTTGGCAACGGTCGTGGTGGTCATTTGGTTCGACGCCCCGTGAGTTGAGTTTCGATTTGCTAGAAAGATATTTTACCTGTCGAATCAACAATTTCCAATACCTACCATGTCACGTAAAAATGGCGCGAAATAATTCCCCCGTGCAAAAATAATAAACAAGAAACGCCGAACCTATCAATAGAGGTGAGCTTCGAGGACGCTAAATACCCATTTAACCTCCCCCTTTCACATATACGAGGAAGTGGTGGATCATGGTCCTTAGATAGGCGAGCCGGCTATTGCGTTTTTCCCCTAAGTGACAGCCAGAACAGGCCAACTAAAACTGCGAACAATACTGATAAGCACACCGGGATGATTTCCAACGAAATCTGGCGCGCCAGGACACCCATCAGCCCCGGTATCGTCGCCATGGCTAGGCCGCCGCCAGCCATCTGAATACCGATCGTGTTGGCGGAAAAACGCATGCCCACCCGCCGGGTTGTGTCGGAAATCAGTGCGGGGAAAATCGGCGCAATCGCCAGCCCGATCAGTGCAACGCCCAGCAGGTTGGCCCATACCCCCGGGTTCCACCACAGCAGCACTGCGCCAGCCAACGCCCCCAACAAGCTGCCCATCACCAGTTGGGTGTTGCCGACGCGT
>DATBWK010000320.1:0-9112 GCA_036514835.1 Bellilinea sp. | reverse complement strand
TTAATTGTAGATATATTATATCCTAATAATACAGATTCCCAGGAGACTATTCGATTATCCTAAAATCACTTTCAAAATGGAAGAGCATTTTTGCCTGTTTATTTCTGATTTCCAGAGATATCGATCAACCGGACGGGATTGCTCTACAGTTCAGGGTAAAATCCGTAAGATGATGAATAGCAATCGGATCTACAAAGTTCTAAGATTAATTAACTCGACCCTGGCAAAATGCGCCGACAATTAACCAATCCCTCATTAGGCGTTATCGGGCTGGCAGGCGTGATCCTGGGCCTGTTGACCTGGTGGTTTTTGGGTACAGGTAGCCCGCTGCAGCCTGAGCCGAGCTCTGCGCCGACGATCTTCAGCACTCCGCAGCCGGTTACGTCTGAAGAAATCTGGCCTTTGCCTACGCGACCGGTGTTCAACTGGTCGCAATCACCGTTGGCCGATTCGCAGGCAATCGTCGGGGAGGCAGCGCCGGATTTTGAGCTGCTGGATCGCGAAGGCAACCCTATTCGCCTGTCGGATCTGCAGGGAAAAGTGGTGGTCGTAAACTTTTGGGCCAGTTGGTGCCCGCCCTGCCGTGAAGAAATGCCGGCATTGCAAGCCATTTCACAGGACTATGCCGACCAGGGGCTGGTTGTACTGGGTGTTAATACCATCTACTCTGATTCCCGCGCGGATGCCCTACAATTCATCAATGAACTTGGATTGACATTCCCCATCGTATTCGACGAAACCGGCGAAGTCACCGAAAAATCTTACGGTGTTTTCGGACTGCCAGTCACTTTTTGGATCAATTCGGATGGCACCATCCATTCGATCAAGGTTGGCCCGTCGACCCAGGCGGAATTGGCCAATCTGGCGGATCAGCTGCTGGAGCCGTAACCCCCAACCCTGCACGCTGACAGCCAAAATTTAACCCGAAGGAAACCAGTGCTAGGCGCGGCACAATCATCGCTTATTCGGAGCTGGGAGTACTCCCGCTATTACTACAAAGCCGTAGTCAGGCGGAACTGGTGGCTTTTATGCACAGTTCCCTGGATCCGCTGCTGGCTTACGATGCGCAAAAAGATTCAGACCTGGTGCCCACCTTGCGTGCTTACCTGGCAAGCAGTGGTCACTTGCAGCGTACCGCGTCGGATTGCCACATTCACATCAATACCTTAAAATACCGAGTCCAGCGGATTGAAGAAATATTGAATATTAACCTCAGTGACGGGGAAACCCGTTTTAACCTTCAACTTGCCCTGACCATTCAGGCTATGCAAGAGCTGTTGGAAAACCGGGCTGATTAAGAATAAGCAATATCGCCTATCGCCTGACGTGCTAATAACCCTTGCCTGGCGGATCAAGATTTTTTATACTCTAATTAGGATCAGGAAGTATGTCTTCTGTACTGATCCACCGATATTCGCAACAACTTAATAATTGATTGCCAGATATTATCAATGGTCATAATTTTGGAGAGAAGGTTTGCATCATGATTCCAACGCCGACCGCCGAATTGATTATTCCCATCCAGGGCATGAATTGCTCAGGTTGTGCAGCCAGTGTCGAACGCGCCATCCGCAAAATCACGGGCGTTTCTCGCGTGAGGGTTGACCTGGCGAATAATCAGGCTGAAATTGAATATGATCCCAGCCAGGTGGGTATGCCCGATTTTGAAAGCGCTGTGGAACGAGCGGGTTATTCCGTCCCCGCCAGTCAGCCGTCAACTTTTTCAACTGCCAGGTTTAAAACTTTCAAGAAACCCAACGAAAGCAAATAATCATTGGTCAGCGTGCCGCAGTCCGAAACCATTTCGCCGCAGCGGATATGGGCGCGGCGAGCCAATCGTTGGGCATTTTGGGTGGCAAGGAACTGGATCGTAGGATTCAGTGTCCTTTTTGGTGTATTTGTCGGATTGCCATTCCTGGCGCCAGCATTCATGTCGCTGGGATTCGTTTTACCGGCAAAAATAATATACGGGATGTATTCATTCTTGTGCCACCAGCTGCCCCAGCGCTCATATTTTCTTTTTGGGGGTCAGTTTACCCATTCCCTGGCTGAGATAAATTCAGTTTGGCCAAACACCACTGACTTTCAAGTTTTACGTCAATTCATCGGAACGACGGAAATGGGTTGGAAAGTAGCCTGGTCGGACCGAATGGTTTCCATGTATACCAGCATCTTGATCTTCAGCTGGCTATGGTATGCCTTGCGCAAATGGATTCGACCACTACCCTGGCAAGGCCTGCTACTCTTCCTATTGCCAATGGCTCTGGACGGTTTTACGCATATGGCCAGCGACCTGTCTGGTATTGGAACTGGATTTCGCGATACCAACCTCTGGCTTCAAACATTAACCAACTCTGCCTTCCCCGTGAACTTCTACACCGGCGACGCCTGGGGTTCAATTAATTCCATCTTGCGCATCGTAAGTGGGGTGTTTTTTGGGATAGGCGCGGTGTGGTTCGGGTTCCCCTACCTGGATAATTATTTCGAGGATTACCTGGTGCGCATACGAAAGAAGTTCGAAGCAGCTGGAATTTCCTTACGCGCGTAGACATTCAACCAGGTTCGAATGGCAATGAGCAATATTGCCTGTTTCCAGCGGGTAGTATGGCTGTTTGGAAAATGCGTAGGTTGAGTAACAATAAGGTGGTAAGTCATTAACTGCATTCAACTCACCTATTCACGGAGCCTTCATTAATGGACGATCCTTGCCGCGATATTCTTCCCCTGATCAAATTACCGGATCAGTCTGAACAGAAACAATCGGAATCAATTTTCATTAGAATCGACGGCATGAATTGCGGGAACTGCGTCAACCGCGTTCGCAATGCTTTACTCGGCACCTACGGTGTTACTTCAGTGGTTATCGATCAACCTCAAGGGTTGGGAGAAGTACGTTATAACCCCAGCCTTACTACCTCTGCAGTATTGATCGCAGCCGTGGCTGCTGCCGGCAACGACGGCTTTCACAACTATGAAGCCCAGATCTTTTCTTAAGATTAAAACAGTCTTGTCCCCTTCCATGCATTATGGTTTTAGGAAATTACAATCTTTTTTAAGTGGAGTAATCCTTGGGACGGCATAAAACCAAACTCCCTCAGCGTAAACGCCCGAAGAACAACCTGCCAATCTGGTTAATCATTGGGGGCATCGGAATAATATTGATTTTTTCCGCGGTGTTATTGAGCGGACTTGGCCGGGAAAAAGCCGGCATCGAAGTTACCGGCGCCCCAAAAATCAAGGTCGACCAGGAATTTTATGATTACGGCGTCGTCAAATTAGGCGGCGTGCCAATCCGTACGGTAGTCCAGGTCACCAATGTTGGCGACCAGACCCTGCGGTTCTCCGAAGCGCCTTACATTGAAGTTTTGGAAGGGTGTTGACCGCCTACTCCAGCCGTCGGTTCGATGGCCATCAAACCAGGTGAAAGCACAACCATCAGTATGGAATTCTTTATGCACGGCGACATGGGTGGTTTGCATAACTTCAGTTTGCACCTGCCGACCAACGACCCAGCCCAACCCGATACGATCATCACGATTCTCTCGGATTGGGAGTAATGCCAGTTATCAAGGCGACTGACCAGCCCAAATTGCCGTGCGCCGTTACAATTTCTCTCTTTGGATTTCTAAAGGTTGATTCAACAAGGATCTAACTGGCATGACTGATCTTGAAATATCCATGAATCCATCCCGGCCGACAGACCGGTTAACCACTTTTGTTCATGCCTGTCTATTCGTGTTTGGATTCTCGCTGATATTTGTCATCGGCTGGGGCGGCGCGGCGACGCTGCTCGGCCAGGTGTTTATTACCTATAAAACCCTGTTGGCTCAAATCGGCGGGGCGGTCATTATCCTGTTCGGGTTGTCGACCCTTGGATTGTTTCGCATGCCAGGCATGTATTATTCCGACACTCGACCCCAATTTTCATCTTCCGGCAAATCCTCTGGCTGGCTGGCTTCGATCGGGATGGGTGTTTTCTTTGCCGCGGGTTGGACCCCATGTATCGGCACGACGCTCGGAGCAATATTGACCCTCGGTTTTAGCCAGCCAAATGCGACTCAGGCAATGGTTCTAACCAGTGGATACGCACTTGGTCTGGGCATTCCTTTTCTGCTGTTAGGCATCGGGCTAGATCGCGCATTTCGATTTCTGTCGCGATTTCGCCGCCACATGCGCACAATTCAGTTGATTAATGGACTGTTCCTCATCGCTTTAGGCGCGATTCTGGTTTTGGGGAAAATGACCGTTATCGCCATTTGGGCGCAGAAAAATGGCTGGTATTTCGATCTGCCATTAGCCGCAGCGGCTTCACCGACCTACCTGATTGCCATGGTTGCCGGTCTGATCTCGTTTGCGTCGCCCTGCGTGTTGCCCCTGGTTCCAGCCTATCTGGGTTACCTGAGCGGCAAGGCAAACTATTCAAAATCAGCCTGATCCATAGCAAAATGCCGGTCTGCCAGGGTTCGAAAGCAGATACCGGCATTCACTTCGCCAGTCGGCATTTTATTGGCGTGCCTGGCTTTGTGCCCTAGATCAACGGCATAATCCACTGCTCAACATCGGCTTCACTGTTGGGTAACGGGACGTTTTTGTGCAGCTCCCAGGTTTCCTGATGGGCAACCGTTGCTCCTGGAATTAGCGTGCTTGTTGGACCCAGTGTCTCGAGCTCAAGAAATTTCTTGTTCGTGAAAATCTCGAAGTTGCAGGAATAGTCTGGTGTGACGGCGCCATCATTCCAGTTAATCTTTTTTACGAACAACTGCCCGTCCACAGCATAGGCTGCCCAGCCATATTCATTTTGCACACCAACTTTTTGCGGAGTACCCGCCGTGGGATCCTGACGCAGCAAAATGAACCGGTCGCCCCAGGTCCAACGCGGATCCGCCATGCGCGAATAACTCCACAGTGCCAGCGTATGAGTCGGCGGGAACTGCTCGGGCCGGTCGAGGGAGTGCGGCAAGATCGCGGTTCCGCCTGGCTTCATCATGGTCAGTCCCCAGGGAGCCAGCGTTAACGTCTGGTTGCCGCGGTTCATCAGAATGTGATTGACGGTTGCCTTCGCTACCGAATGGTCCAGGGAAATTTCGATGGTTTTTTCGATCCCAGACTTTTCAACCGGGGCAATAAATCGCACCACTTCGCCACTGACTTCAGTCTTGACTGGAAAATTATCCGGAACGTAGGTAGTTTCCAAAATTTCCGGCGCACACCAGAAACGGTGCCCACCGTACAAATGAAAATCGTCCCCGCCAGTGGATCCCAGGGTTTCAGAGTCTTGATACAGCAGGTTGTCGCCATCAATAAAGGACAAATGAATAATTCGCGGTCCCACCTGGGTGGTCACCACCATGCGGACAATTCCATTCGTGAGTTCGATGCAATTCTTCCAGCCAAGGAAGTCAATTTCTTTGATGTTCATAGCACCACTAGATTTCAGGTCGATGGGCAGGCACCCCCTGTTGCAAACAAAGGGTGCCTGCATTGCGTTGATCTGTAATTAATGAAGGCAGACTTGGATAACGAACAAAATCCGACCAACCTTCTAGGTGTGGTCCTTCACCAGGCGGCCTTTTTCCTTGCGTGTCTGTACCAACACATTGGTGTAATACTTATTATATGTGGCGCAGCCAATAGGGCTTTGTTGAATGAGCAGCTCAAGGCAGTTATCGCAGGTTGTGCAATAATTGATATCTTTTTCGCGGCCTTCGCGGAATTTCAACGGCAGCAGCGGATCTGCCAGGGATTGCCGTCCCAGTGCCACCATG
This sequence comes from Bellilinea sp., assembly GCA_036514835.1. Taxonomy (GTDB): domain Bacteria; phylum Chloroflexota; class Anaerolineae; order Anaerolineales; family Anaerolineaceae; genus Bellilinea. Next base: position 3,347 of record DATBWK010000320.1, on the reverse strand, counting down.
TCCACATAGCCATGAGTGATGTTGTGCGCGCCGTAAGCCAGCAGCGCGCTATCCTTCTCTTCGACCGCTTCCAGCTTGTTTTTGCCCTTGCCGAACACCGAGTAATTCGACCCCACCACCACCGTCTCAGGCTTGAGATTGTCCTTCAAAACTTTGGCGAAAAACTGGTGCAGGTAGGCAAAGTATGGGCGTTCCTTATCCGCCTGGGTCAGGCTGATGGTGATGGATGGGCTGCCAGCCGATTGAACAAAATAGGCGGCGCCGCGTTCCTCCAATCCCTTGACCAGGTCGATCGGTTCAGACAGGTCTATGATCGGCGATTCCGGGCTGATCGTCCCCATTCCGCCCGGGAAACCCTCCCACACCGAAATCTTGGAGCCAATCAAGAAATTTTTATCAGGCACAGCCTGGCGAATTCGCTCGTACAGGTCAAAGGCAAATTGCCGCCGGTTTTCCCACGGACCGCCGTACTTCCATTTGCGGGTATTGTACGGACGCAGGATTTGCGAACCCAAATATCCGTGGCAGAATTTCATATCGATGCCATCAGCGCCGGCGTCATAGGCGATTTTGGCCGCCAGCACAAAATCCTGCATAATCTTCTCGAACTCGTCCTCGGTGAAAACATCCGCCTGGAATCCCGGCAGCGGCTTGACCGATAGTCGTTTGGAGAATTCCGGGTTGCTCAATTCGCCAGAGTGGGTCAACTGGAACAGGAACAACGTTTTGGGGTTGATCTCTTTCATCCGGCTGACGAATTTGGTCAACGGGTCTTTATTCACCGGCATGATGAACAGCTGGTTCAGTCGTCCGCGGTTTTTATCGGTGATGGTGATGGCTTCCAGACACACGATCCCTGCCTCGCCCTTGAACAGGTTCTCGTAGCGCTGGTATGTTAAGTTGGAAGGGTTGCCTTCAACATCCGCATCCGTGCATTCCATCGGCTGGATAAAAAAGCGGTTTTGACTGGTGCGGTCGCCGACCTTGATCGGTGTGAGTAAAACCTGTCGCTCGTCCATTAATCTACCTCCTGCTTTGGCACTCGAATAAGGAAATTTCACAACAATAGAAGTTAAGGCTGAGTCACCCAACCTCAAAGGGGCTCACAAAATTCCAACGTGACGCCGTTCGGGTCCAGGAACAACAGGACCCGGGCTTCCAGGTTGGGCAAATCCGTTGTTGGCAGCGTGATTTCGACGCCTTCTGTGCGCAGTAACGCTTCCTGCGCCGCTACATCCTCCACCTGGAATGCCAGGTGGCGCAAGCCAATCTCATTTTCAGCGCGCGGCTGGGCGGGAGATTTTCCATGATAGTCGAACATTTCCAGCCGCGATCCGTCTGGCAGACTGAAATAGGTGATATCGAAATCTCCGCAATCCACCGTTTGCTGGCGCTGGAATCCCAGGATCCGACCGTAAAAATCTACGGACTTTTCAAAATCCACAATATTGATTGAGACGTGTTCGATACGCTTGACGATCAACGGCTGCTCCGATTAATCACCGGCAGGCTGCATATCAACCTGCCATTTCTATCTTTACATATATTCGCGTTGGTTGATATCCGGCGACACAAAGATTTTGAACAGGCTCGGATCTTTACGCAGTTCGTGCAGCGCCCAGTCCAGATCTTCCAGAGGCACCTTCATGGAGAACAAAGGTTTCGGGTCGATCCGCCCGCTGGCGATTTCGGTCATGGCATCCGGCCAATCTTGACCCACTCCGGCGCACGAGCCGGTGACTTTTTTCTCGCCCAGCACAAAATCGAACGGCCGAATTTTCATTTCATCTTCGCCGCCGGTGATGCCAAAGGCAGACAACTTCCCGCCCCGGCGCAGCATGGCAAATGCCATTTCGTAGGTCTTCACCGTGCCCACCGCTTCGATCGCGTAATCCACCCCGCGCCCGCCAGTGAGTTTCTTGACCTCAGCCACCGGGTCAGCCACATCATCGATATGGAAGGCATAATCGGCGCCCATATCCTTAGCAATTTGCAGGCGCTTGCGGTTTTTACCGAAAATAATGACCGGAGCGCAGGCGCGCAGCACCGCCATGCGGGCATGCAGCACACCAAGACCATCGCCAATAATAGCAATACTGCTGCCAAGCCGCGCATCCAGAGCTTTGGCGGCATGAATCACGCACGACACCGGCTCGATGAACGCCCCTTGTTCAAAGCTCATATTGGCGGGCAGAATATGCACCTGGTTGGCGGGGGCTTTGACATATTCAGCGAAGGTGCCGTTGGTATGAATCCCCAACTGGGTGAAGCTGTCGCATAATAACTTGTCGCCGTGCATACAGTAGTAGCAGGTGCCGCAGCTCATATTGATATCCGCGGTTACCCGATCCCCCACCTCTAGCCCTTTAACCTTGCCGCCTACCTCGGCAATCTCGCCGGAAAATTCATGCCCCGGGATCATCGGCAGTTTATCGGCTGAGTACCACCCGTTATAAATGCTCCAATCGGTACCGCAAATTCCAGTAAATTTCACCCGAATTAATACTTCATTCTCGGCGATTTCCGGTACGGGAACTTCTTTAACCTGGATCTGGCCGATCTTTTCAAAGACAGCTGCTTTCATTGTATTCGCCATCGGTTGAACTCCTTCCCTGAACAATAATTAATTGAACAATACGTCGTTTCGACCTTCATAGGGCTTCTCGATCATCAGTGGTTTCAAGTAAGCGATCGTCTTGGTGAGGCCATCGTGCCGGCTCATGGTGACGTCTTCATGCTCATAACTCATAACATAGTCGTAACCGATGAGCGACAGCTCGGTGATTACTTTCTTCCACGGCACCGATCCCCACCCTGGAATACGGAAGCGGAAGCCGCGCCCGAGCCGCTGCCAATCCCCTTGCGGAATGACCCCGGAGCGGCGCACATTGTGCGCCACGATCTCGCCATCCTTGGCATGCACGTGATAAATCCGGCTGGCCAATTGATCGATGAAGTTTTCCACATCAATGCCGAGATAGATCAGGTTAGCCGGGTCGAAGTTAAAGCCAAACTCTTTTCGGCCGCCCATCAGCTCAACCGCGCGCTGAGCAGTTTCAATGTTGTAAACCAATTCGTTAGGATGCGGCTCATGGGCAAATCTGACGCCGTACTCGGCGAACTTATCCAAAATCTTTCCCCAGCGTTCCACAAACTCCTCTTCCATATCCGACCACCCTTTGGAATAAGGCCAGGGGAAGAAGCGTCCAAAATTTTCACAGCCGATAAAACCGGTGACCACCGGCACTTCCAACGCATTCGCCGCCTGGGCGGTCTTGATCATGCGTTCGGTGCCAAATTTGATTTTCTCATCCATGGTCCCCTTGAAAATGGCATCCGTGTCTTTG
>DATBWK010000319.1:0-2438 GCA_036514835.1 Bellilinea sp. | reverse complement strand
GCCGGGCGTATAAGTTCTTTGTTTGCAATGTAGCCACCCAACCAGGCGAAACAGACGGCTTTTCCGCCTATGACCATGTGCGCACCATCGAACGCCATATGGGCGGGCGCACTTTCCACCTGGTTTTATGCAATTCCAAAGAAGTGAGCAACTTGCCGGAAGGCGTGCAGCAGGTCCTGCCGGTGGAAAAACTTGAAGAGCATTACGCCGTATATAGTTCAAATCTAATCGACGAAGAACAACCGTGGCGTCATGATTCCATCAAACTGGCACGCAGCATCATGGACTTGTTCTATGAACGCACCGGACCTCAATCGATACGCGCAGATAACCCTGTTGGGGTGGGCGAAACCCGCTGACAGGGATAAACTCATTTTTGAAAGGACCCAGGAGGTTCATCATGACAGTAAAAGTTGGTATCAACGGTTTCGGCCGCATCGGGCGGCAGGTGTTAAAAGCCATTATCGAAAACTACCCCAAGGAATTGGAAGTAGTGGCGGTTAACGACCTCTTCGATCCAAAAACGAATGCCCATCTGTTCAAATATGACTCGAACTACGGCATTTTTTCGGGCACAGTAGAAGTTTCGGATAGCGACCTGCTGATCAACGGCAAAAAAGTAAAAACATTCGCGGAAAAAGATCCGGGCAAGCTGCCCTGGAAAGACCTCGGTGTTGAAATTGTGATTGAATCCACCGGCGTCTTCACCGATGCAGTTGGCGATCCGGCCAAGGGGAAACCCGGCGCCAATGTTCACATCCAATCTGGCGGCGCGAAGAAGGTCATCATCAGCGCACCGGCTAAAAACGAAGATTTGACCATTGTGCTGGGCGTCAATGAGGAAAAATATGACCCCGCCAAGCATCATGTGATTTCCAACGCGTCTTGCACTACCAACTGCCTGGCTCCGGCGGTGAAGGTCGTGCATCAGGCGCTGGGCATCCAGTATGCCATGATGACCACCATTCACTCCTACACCAATGACCAGGTTATCCTTGACCAGGGTCACAAGAAAGAAATGCGCCGCTCACGGGCTGCCGGGTTGAACATCATCCCGACCACCACCGGGGCTGCCAAGGCGGTTGCGCTGGTGATGCCCGAGTTAAAGGGCAAGTTCGACGGGTATTCTCTGCGCGTCCCGACCCCCACCGTCTCCATCGTCGATTTCACAGCTAATGTGGAAAAGAGCACCACCAAAGAAGCCTTGAATCAACTTTTCATTGATGCCTCCAAGGGTGCCCTCAAGGGCATTATGGGTGTGACGACCGGTGAATATATGGATCCGCTGGTGTCGATGGACTTCAAGGGGGATTCCCGCTCCTCGATCGTTGATCTGGCCTCGAACATGGTTCTGGGCGGCAACCTGATCAAAGTGGTAGCCTGGTACGACAATGAGTGGGGGTACTCTTGCCGCACCGCCGATTTGGCCTTTATGATGTCGAAATCACTCTAAATTTTGATCATGCTGTTGGGCGCGGTGCTATAACGTACCGCGCCCATTTTCTAAATCGGGGAGTTTGCCATGTTCAACAAGAAAACTGTTCGCGATATTGATGTAAAAGGCAAGAAAGTCTTTGTGCGTGTCGATTTTAACGTCCCGGTTAAGGACGGCGTGGTGGGAGATGACACCCGCATTCAGGCGGCCCTGCCGACCATCCGTTATCTCCTGGATAAAGGTGCAGCGGTCATTTTAGCCTCGCATCTCGGACGGCCGAAAGGCGGTCCGGAAGCCAAGTTCTCGCTGAAACCGGTGGCTGACCACCTGAGCAAATTGCTTGGCAAGCCGGTTTTGTTCGCCGATGATTGTATCGGGTCGGTCGCTGAGCAGGCTGCCAAAGCCTTGAAAAGCGGCGAGGTTCTGGTATTAGAAAACACCCGCTTCCACCCGGAAGAGGAGAAAAACGGCGAGGAGATGTCGAAAGCCCTGGCCAGTCTGGCAGATATCTTTGTCAATGACGCATTCGGCACCGCACACCGCGCCCATTCGTCAACGGCTGGTATTGCCGCCTTTCTGCCTTCTGTAGCCGGCTTCCTGCTGGAAAAAGAAATCAAATACCTCGGGCAGGCAATCGACGATCCCAAGCGTCCATTTGTCGCCATTCTTGGCGGCGCCAAGATCAGCGACAAGATCGGCGTCATACGCAACCTGCTGCAAAAAGCCGACGCCATTTTGATCGGCGGCGGTATGGCGAACACCTTCTTCAAGGCCGAAGGGTACCCCATGGCTGATTCGCTGGTCGAGGAAGAAGCCTTCGAGACCGCCCGCGAGCTGTTGGCAGCTGGGAAAACCAAGCTGCGCCTGCCAGTGGATGTGGTCATCGCGGATAAATTCGATGCCGAAGCCGCTTTAAAAACCATGCCATCCGGCCCGGTGCCAGACGGCTGGCGCATCCTGGATATCGGTCCCAAATCCGTTGAAGCCTATGCCAAAGTCATTA
>DATBWK010000318.1:0-13045 GCA_036514835.1 Bellilinea sp. | reverse complement strand
CAAATTACCCAAATGGAGGGGCAAGATGAAACACAGTTTTCGATTCTCAACTGAATTGATAGGTATTTTGTTATCTTCCTGCCGAGTCCTTTTGGCAGTGGTCATAGCCTTGATCGCTGTGTTACCTGTTGCGGCTCAGTCACCTGACACCGACGCCAGTATTTCAGCGGTAACGCTGATTCCGGCTAAGGTCACTTCGGACCAAATTAATCATTATTTCGACCTTGACGGCACCATTGTGGTTAATGATATGACCGATGTCATTTCGCCCGCCGGAACATTGGGCGATGCATTCTTGCAAACCCGGCTGTTTCCAAAGGGAGAGGCGGGGACTCCTGGGGCCAGTCTTTATGCTTATTTGTACCGCGTCGATATGACCAGACTCACCTCCACCACCACGGAGGCAACCTGCGTCGGTAAAATCAGCTTGCCTTTTGGAATGCCTGTGTCACAGGATTATGATAAAGACCGGGTAAACGAGGATTATTTCATCATAAGCGAAGGAGGTGCCCTTGGCAGCGTTTCTCCAACCGCAGTAATACAATATGATGAAATGAGCCTGATTATAGAATTCAAGGATCCAGTCTGTTCTGGAATTGGCAATAGTGCAGGTCAGAGTTCCTTTTTTATTGGTTTTTCAAGTTACGAACCATACAGGTTCGAAAGAGCCCAAATCACTTTGTTGCCCTCGGGCATCAGCCTGGAGTTGGACACACGGGTTCCGTATCCCAAGGGTCCGACGCCTTGTGCGTTAATTACCGATCCATCAGAGATCCCTTCGCCAGCCACAATAAATTTCGACTCGCTGCCCGATGAACAAATAGTCGGCACCTCCTACAATTCAAAATATGGCGTAACGTTTATTGGACCTAAAGCTGAAGCGCTGACCAGCCCATTTTCCGCTCGTTCAGTTCCAAACGTAGCATTTTCACCCTGGATCGCAGTAGCAGCCACAATGATAAAAATTTCCTTCAGCTCTCCTGCCAGCCATGTCGGGTTTTATGCCGGGAATACCTCGCGAGCGGCAGCAGAAGCATTAACCACAGCCTGGCAGGTCATTCCAGGCATTCCGGATGTAAAGATTTGTGAAAGCCGGATTACCTTGCCTCCTGAATCTTTGGATACGTTTATCGGTTTTTATGACCCAGCCAATCGTATCAGCCGGGTCGAATTATCCATCCCGCAAACCACCAACCCTGTCATTCTGGATGATCTTCAATTCCGTTCCAGCGCGTCTGGAGCACCTACCGAATTTTCGCGCTCGGTCACACCTCTGTCTGGTGACGGGCCGGATATTACCATCAACCGGTCGGATAACACCCGTTTTGCCGCTACATTCAACTTGCCAGACCCGTCTCTATGGATCGAACAGCAACCCGATGGGGATAAGCCGCGTCTGCGATTTGCCCTGCCCGGTACAGAAATCAACGGCAATCTGGGTGGTTACCCGGATGTTCCTTTAATTAGACGCTTAATTGCTGTCCCAGAGGGCTCAACTCCTGTGCTGGCTGTTAAGGCTTTACTGGCCAGCCAGGAATTCATAGCTGACCTCTATCCCTCGCAGCCACCTGCCATGGACGCGGATAGTGAATTTGCAGATCCCCCCTATGCCTTTGATCAGCAGGCGTATTCTACAAATGCCAATTTCCCATTAGAACCGGTGTCCATCATCCCCGTCGGTAAAATGCGCGACCTCAATCTGGCGCTGCTGGTCATCGCAGGAGGTCAATATAATCCAGTTACCAGGAAGTTAACCATCTTCAAACAGGTCGATGCTGATGTAATTTTCCAGGGAGGCACCGGCGCATTTCTACCGAATTACTCCAACAATCCCTTCGAACCCGACATCCGGAAGATGCACGGCGACGTACTGAACGTCGGCGACATTGGGAGTTACCTGGGTGCACTCCCGATTGGCAAGACTTGCTGGGGAACGGAATTGTATATCTTCAGCCACCCGACTTTCGTTCCGGCCGCCAACACCCTGGCAGAGTGGAAAATTGAAAAGGGAATTTCCACGACGGTGCTCAACACCGGCCATGTCGTTTATAACACGCCAGCCAAAATCAAAGCCTACATCCAATCACAATTTGATTTTTGCGTTGTCCGACCTTCTTATGTCTTGCTGCTTGGCGATGCTGAAAAAATTGGTGCGTTCCCGCATGACTATCCTAACGACGCCAAACACAGTTCTCGCTCGGATATCGATTATGCATTAATGGATGGCGAAGGTGATGTTTTTCCCGACCTGGCATACGGCCGAATTCCTGTGGATACCCTGACCGAAGCTGACAATGTAGTCAAAAAAATTATTAATTACGAGAAATATCCACCAGACTCAACCAATTTTTACAAAACAGTAACTATTGCGTCATTTTTTGAATGCTGCCTCAAATGGGAGTCGGACAAGGCGTGGGATTCACGCAGCTTCGTAGAATCTTCCGAGGCAGCTCGTGCCGCCTTGGTGGCTGCCGGCAAGACGGTAATACGGGTTTATAAGACATCAATGAACCTGAATTTCTATAAGCCGAGTTACTATCGAAATGGAGCTTCGCTGCCGTCGGGGATTGGGTACACCAGCGGTTATCCATGGTCTGGTTCCACCGCGGATATTGTCAATGCCATTAATAACGGCACAGGAATCATCATGCATCGCGATCATGGCTGGTGGCAGGGATGGGCCGACCCAATTTTTGAATCCGCCAACATTAGCGCCCTGGACAATGGCAGATTGACTCCAGTGGTTTACAGCATAAACTGTTCCAGCGGGGTCTGGGATAATGAACTTTGGACAACTGCCCCAATGTACCCTGCAATGACTGATACCGACGTTTCCTGGATCGAAAAAATGATCCGTGAGCCCGATGGCGCAGTAGCATTAATTGGCGACACTCGCAATAGCCCCACCTGGGCGAACAGTGCCCTGGCCCGTGGGTTGTTTGATGCCACCTGGCCAGCCACGGATCCGTCATATGGCGATAACTCTGTTCATTTTCGCCTGGGTGACATTCTAAATTACGCCAAACTTTATATGTATTCTCAAGTGACCATCCCGCAGACAGCCGGCGAAGTCACCCTAGACCAGGCGCTCTATAACAATGTCATTTACCATGTCATCGGTGATCCTTCGTTGTCCATCTGGAAAAACCAACCTCTCTATCCTATGCCGCGTGAAGCAGTCTACCACTGGGTGAGTTTGACCGGCTTTAGCACCCAATCCTTGCTTGCCTTACCTGCTTTGACCATCGAATATCCTGAGGATGGGGCTGTAATCACGATCTTGCAAAACGGATTACCTGTCGGTCGGGGTACAGTGGCGGGTGGTGTGGCACCAATCACCTTCGTGGCGGACTTCAACCCAAACCTGCCGCTGCAAGTGTCCGCTTGTCTGGATGAGGAAGTGTGTGTTGAGCTCACCCCGCCATGGCAGCAGGTTTATCTCCCAATGATTAAGCGGTAGCTGTACAGGCGCAGCGATATAGCGCAGTAGACCTCAGCTAAATTATCCGGTTCCCTTAACCGGTTTGCTGTATTACTTCAAATTAAAATCTCTGATTTAGCCTTCCGGCCACGCCTTCGCATATCCCACCAGGATCCGCTCGGTCAAGGCATCAAAAGCCGGGTCAACCTTTTGCCGGACCGGGTCTGCCATGAACCAGCTGGCGATCTCGCGTGCCCCCTGCGAGAATGACGTAGGGGTGTGGAAATCGGGTACTACCTGCTTGATCTTGCTGTTGTCAAATATGGCGCTGTGCATCTTGTCGCCGCGCAGGCTGTCGCCAAGTGTCTTGTCATATGTTGCAATCAAATCCGATGGCACATGCACCAGCTTTGGCTCCACCCCGAAAGCCCGGCCAAGCGCCAGATAAATCGCATCCCAGGTCAGCCACTCGTCGGAGGTGATATGGAATACCTCGCCGATGGCATGAGCATTGCCCAGCAGTCCCACCAGACCGGTGGCAAAATCGCGGGTATGGGTCAACGTCCAGATGGATGTGCCATCGCCGGGAACAATGACCGGTTTGCCATGCAGCATCCGGTCGAGGGTGGTATAGCCGCCGGGCAGCGGCACGTAGTTTGGATCGTAAGTGTGGGATGGGCGTACGACGGTGAACGGCAGCTTGCTTTCACGATAAGCTCTCAACAACAGTTCTTCACAGGCGATTTTGTTGCGGGAATACTCCCAAACCGGATTATCCAGCGGAGTCGATTCACGCAAGGGCAAATTGACTGGCGGCGTCTGGTAGGCCGATGCTGAACTGATGAACACATACTGACCGATTTTCCCGGAGAACAGGTCCAGGTCTGCCTGAACATGTTCCGGGGTATAGGCCAGAAAATTCACCACCACATCAAACTGTTGCCCGGCGAGCACATTTTGCACCGCCGCCCGGTCGCGGATATCGGCGTTTAGAATTCGCGCACCTGCTGCCGGCTTGCGCAGCGATTGTCCGCGGTTGAGCAACGTTAGATCAATACCGCGTGCCACTGCCAGTGCCGCGCTGCCAGAACTGATGATTCCGGTGCCGCCGATAAAGAGTACTCGCATGATGATTGCTCCTATCATTCCATGATGAATTTCTAATGCAAAAAATTACCCGAGGACGTATGATGGTTTTACAGTCCATGAAATTAAAGGGGGTTCATTGCCGCACTAATTGTAAAGCGTTTGCCGTTACACGGGGTTGTATTCATTAGTTACGGGAATGAAAGCCATTAAAGCGAAAAGGAGATCGAAATGCTGGAGCGCCTTCACGAACATGTCGTCAACGAGCTAGGCCAAAGCAGCCGAACCGATACTATTTTTGTGGTCGTCGCAGTGATTTTCAACCTGATTGCATTGGGGATCAATTCGTCCTACGCCGATCAATATAACCCTAACTCAGGACGCGATATTATCCTGGTTGTGTTGATCATCATGACCATCCTGGTCAATGCGATCGCCATCATGGGGCTTTCGGTTGGGCGCAGCACCCGCTCCAAGCTGCTCTCTGGTCTGATCGCTATGTATTCCGATAATCAAATCGATAAGTATTACGACCAGAGCCTGGTGTCCAATTATGCCCGGCGTTATGCTCTGTTCGCCGGCGTCATTCTGATTCTGGCAGCCACATCCATCATCGTGCCGCTGGTTCTGCGGTTTTCCTGACCTGAACTACTCACAAAACAAAAAAAGGCGTGATTTTCCCCTTTAATCACGCCTTTATTGGATATGCAACCAATCCCGGTTGCATCGCTATTGCTTTTTGAAAGTATGTTCTTTTATTCAGTTATATAATATCCCGACAGATTTGTTCAAACAATCCAAATAGCGCAATAATCGAACAAGAATCGAACCATGCCATTTTTGAAGATTACTGTAGATCAAGTCGAATCTTTTCTGCGGGCAAGTCGGGGGGTTAAGGTAGACGCTGACGGTCTGGTGAGTGTTGACGCCTTATTTGACCCTGCGATCCACGAGATAGAGGAACGCGCCATAATTTTGACGGACCGCCTCGAAACGCTGACGCTCCAATCTTACTTTGTGGCGCGCCGGCAGGAAGACCTTGACGAACAGCGGCCCGCGGATAAAACGCGGGTTTTCTCACAACTGAAGCAAGATTATTCGCGCGGCAATCAGGACCTGGAAGCCTGGAGCGCACTGTATTTTCGCTATTTCTCGCCAGTCAGTCTGGCTGTGGATGATTTAGCGCATGCCGCTAGCGTGGTGCCGCAACAATTCCGCCGCCGGCTCAATCACGGCCTTGAAATGCTGGTAAAAATACTGCACCGCCAGGTTTTGGAGAACCGCCGCAACCCGCTCAATATTGAGCGTTACCTGCCGCTGCCGGATGCGACTCGCCTGATCGAGGTCGGCGCAACGCTGGATTTGTTGACCGAGCTTTTCCATGATCCCGCTGGTCCACTGATGGTGAGTCTGGAAGGTATTGGCGGCATCGGCAAGACAGCTCTCGCGCGCGCCTTTGTGGCTCAGCCGAATGTGAGCGCCGACTGTCCGGCGATGCTGTGGGTCAGCGCCCGGCAGGCGACATTGGCGGAGGACGGCAGCCTGATGTCTATCCCAAACTCGGCAACCACCCTGGAGGATATTACTCTGCGGATGGCTGAGCAGTTGGGCATGGCCAGCCTGACCGGCAAACCCCTGTCCGAGCGGCTGGAAGGGTTATACACTGCCCTGGGAAATAAAAAAACGCTGACTGTGATTGACAACCTGGAGACGGCTGAGGAGATTCATGAACTGGTACCAGCCCTGGCTAAAATGGCGGGGACCAGCCGATTTTTAATCACCACCCGTCAGACGCTGCGGGCCTATCCTTTCATCCATATCATTCCGCTGAGCGAATTGACCGCCGATGGCGCCTACAACCTAATGAGTGCTGAACTCATCCGCCGCGGACGCACAGTGCGCGCCACTGCCAGGGATTTTGCAGACCTGTATCAGGTGGTTGGGGGGATTCCGCTGGCTATCAAATTAGCTGCAGCCCAATTATCCCTGCGCCCGCTGCACGAGATCGTAAAGAATCTTCGTCAGGCCAGCATGGGCACCGACCAGATGTACCGCTACTTATATTGGCAGACCTGGCAGGCCCTGTCTGATCCGTCACGTCTGCTCCTGCTTTCTTTCCTGTCAGCCGATGCTGAAGGCGAGGACCTCGATTTTTTGCGCACCATGAGCGCGCAGGATGATGAGCAGTTTTACCAGGCGTTGTTTGACCTGGACCAGTTCTCACTGCTCGAGGTCAGCGGCGATGCGGCCCGTCCGCTTTACCGGCTGCACCGGCTGACCGTCACGTTCCTGCAAACTGATATCCTCAACCGCTGGCAGGGCTCTGCAAACAATGCCGCTTCCGTCAGCAGCTGACCTGCCAACACAATCCCCGCAATATTGGGTCGATCAACACGCGCACCAGCTGGAATGGAAGCTGGAGCGTACAGCCGAGCTGCTGACCAATGCCCAACCGGCGGAAGTTCAGGTGCACGGGCGCAGTTATCTGGCGCTGCTGAAAGAATCGCAGCATTACCCGCAATTGACACCGGCTGCCTTGAACTTAATTGCGCAGCTTCACCCTTTGCCCGTCCGATGGGGCTGGGGTCATGAATGGGAATCGCAGCTGCGCTTTGCCCTGGACCACACACCTGCGGAAAACATCCCATTACGCGCTGAATACATGTGCGGACTGGCGGAGGTTTACCTGCCGGTAGGGCGTTTTGAAGATGCAGTCCAACAGGGAAAAACGGTATTGGCGCTCAACAGTTTGCCCGCAAATCTGGCGGTTCGCGCATTGCGAACCTTGTTCACCTGTTATCGGTTGACAGGCCAGGCAGTTCTGTCGGACGAATTAATGGAGATCTCCCGCGAGCGCTTCCTGGGCGATTTGCCCGCCGAACAGGTGCCGCCCGAATCGGCACAAGCCTGGTTGGTATACAACACCCTGCAATTGGAATTAATGCGCGAGCAAGGATTGCTCGAACCAGGACTGACTCTAGTTGATCAAATGATCTGGCTGGACCAGCGCATGGGCAGTCCGGATATTCTGCTGACGGCAGAACTGATTACCTTCCGCTCCACTTTTCGTTGGGAGGTGGGGCGCTATTGGGAATCGGTTGAGGATATTCAACTGGCGATAGATTTTTTCGCCCGCGGGGGCGACATCCTCAATTCCGAATCGTTGTTCTCCAACCTTGGGCTGGTTTATTGGAGTATCGGCGAGTTGGATCTGGCCGAACAATCACTGAATCGCGCCATCGGTTTCTACCGCAAGACAGGCGCTGCTCAGCTGGAAACTTATGATATTGGCAACCTTGGGTTAATCAACTTTGCCCGTGGAGAACTTGACCAGGCAATGCGCCTTTATGAGGAACACGTGGCTCATGCCCGCCGCCTCAAATTTTCCTCCGAGATGGCCCGCGGCGAACGGAACATCCCCAAAATTCATTTCTACAAGGGTCGAGTGGAAGAGGCCTTGGCTGCGCTGAAAGCCAGCATTCCGTACTTTGAAAAACGCGGCTCGCGGTACAGCTACTACCTCAATTTCCTATGGATGGCGCGTTGTTACAAAGCGCAGGGGCGGCATGATTTTGCGCGTGCAGAAGTTGAGCGCGTTATGGCGTGGTGCCAGATCGATAGGCCCATCGTCATGGTTCAATTGACCCTGCGCTGCCTGGCAGATTATCTGCCGCTGGAAGAGCAGGAACCACTGCTCCTGGAAAGCCTGTCGCTCGCTCGCAAAATGGGGCGCCTGCTGGAAGAAGCAGCCGTGCTGCTGCAGTTGGGCCGGGCTGCCCATGACCCGCTGCTCGGGCAACAGTACTGGCAACAGGGGGTTGGACTCTTACAGAAACAAGGAGCTGGCGCCTGGTTGGCAGGCAGTAGTCTGGAAGACCCCCCGTTTTACCCGATGATGATGTAATTCGTCTTATTTGGCTTTGGGCAGGATTTCCAATTTGGCCAGTGAAGCTGCCACCCGCTTAAACCCGACGCTCTCAAAGTGCACATCCACTGTTTCATCATCGTCTTGAATGTGGCTGTCCAACACAATCCCCTCGCCAAAAATGGGGTGGCGCACATGGTCTGCCGGGTGGTAGCGCTGCTCGATGATTGGCGCCGAGGAATCAGGTGCGGTTGATCGGATACCTGTGGTGCCAACATTCCAGGTCTTAGGCCGGTAGCTCTGAAAAAAGCCTGAATCCCGGCCGGATCGGCGTTGACCGGTGCGCTTGATCAACTCCGCGGGGATATCCTCTAAAAATGGCGAGGGATCCTGATCGTCGTAGCCGCCAAAGGTGCTGCGGCGGTTAGCGCGCACCAGGTAAACCCGGTCTTTGGCGCGTGTGATGCCCACGTACAGCAGGCGGCGTTCCTCCGCCATCTCCTCCGGGTCGTCTTTCGAGCGCGAGTGCGGAAGCAGCCCGTCATCCAACCCGATGATGAACACTTGCGGGAATTCCAGCCCTTTGGCTGCGTGCAAGGTGAGCAAGGTAGGCGCGTTGGCAGCCGCTTCCTCGGGCAGGGTGTCCTGGTCGGAGATCAGTGCCAGGTTTTCCAGAAAGGCCGTCAGGCCGCGGTCGCTGTACTCATAGGCCAGCCGGCGTAGTTCTTGAATGTTTTCCCAGCGCTCATCGCCTTCCTCGCTGCCGTCTTCGATGTAATCCTGGTAAGCCGTATCCGCCAAAATGCGGTCGAAGAGGACCGGCAGAGGCTGGTTATCTTCGAGATCCGCCGTCCAGCGGGTCAGCATGCGGCCAAAGGGGGCCAGCACCTGCTCGCTGCGGCCAGACAACGGCCCTACAGCCACTTTAGTGTCAGTATAACCAAGATCCATCAGCAGCTCGCCTGGGGCGCGGTTGGCAGCCTGGGCTGCCTGCTTCAAGGCTAACAGGGTTTTGTCCCCAACACCTCGCGGCGGAACATTGATCACCCGGTCCAAAGACACTTCATCGCGCGGATTATGCACCAGCCGCAGGTAAGCAATGACGTCTTTGACCTCGCGCCGCCCGTAAAACCGCTGCGCGCCTACCAACCGGTAGGGCAAGCCGGTGCGCAGGAAGGCTTCTTCCAGCAGGCGGGACTGGGCATTGGTGCGGTACATCACCGCGAAATTGCCCGCCGGTGTCCGCGAGCGCTCCATGGCTCCGCGAATAGTCTCAACCACGTACTCGGCTTCGGCTTTATCGTCTTCAGCCTCATACAGCGTCAAAGTTTCCCCGCTGCCGCGGTCAGAGAACAGCCGCTTAATGGTGCGGAATTTATTGCGGTTTATCACTCCCTGGGCGGCATTCAACACGGTCTGCGTGGAGCGGTAATTTTGCTCCAACAGGATTTTTACAGTTTGCGGGTAATCCTCTTCGAAGCGCAGTACATTGCGATAATCGGCGCCGCGCCAGCGGTAAATCGATTGATCTTCATCCCCCACCACAAAAATATTGCGGTGAGCCGAGGAAAGCAGCTTGAGCAGTTCATATTGCACCACGTTGGTGTCTTGAAATTCGTCCACCAGCACATGCTCAAAGCGCCGTGCGTACTGCTCGCGGACTTGCGGGTTATCCACCAGCAGCTTCACCGTTTCGAGCATCAAGTCGTCAAAGTCCACCGCGTTCGAGGTGCGCAGCAATTGCTGGTAACGTTCGTAAACGCGGCGGGTGACCTCTTCGCGGTAATTGTTGGTCGGAAAATCCTCCGCCGTGATCAAATTGTTTTTGGCTTTGGAGATCGCCGCGTGAATTCCGGTGGGACGAAAGGTTTTATCGTCCAGATTCAGCTCTTTAATCGCACGGCGGACGATCGAGAGCTGGTCGTCGGCATCCATGATGACGAAATTGCGGTCAAAAGGCAGATAATCCGTTTCGCGCCGTAATATCCTGGCACAGTTGGCGTGAAAGGTGCCCAGCCAGATGCCCTGCACCTGCCCCGGCAGCAGCGCTTCCAACCGGTGTTCCATCTCACGCGCTGCCTTGTTGGTGAAGGTCACCGACAGAATGTTCTGCGGGCGCACGCCCATGTGCTGAATCAAATAGGCGATGCGCTGAGTCAGAACACGGGTTTTGCCGGATCCAGGACCGGCCAGCACCAGTATTTGTCCAGTGCCGGCGGTTACCGCCTGGCGCTGCGGATTATTTAAGTTTTTTAGGGGATCGAGGGGCTCCATGCGGGCTGATTGTACCGTTTGACGGAGGGGCTGTCAAACACGCGTCTCGCGTGTAAGCTGCGATACAATTGCGCCATGGACTCATTCGCTCAATACAACCGCAAAGCCTGGGACAACCAGGTCGCTACCGGCAATCCGTGGACTCTCCCGGTGACCACGGAGCAAATCCAGGCTGCCCGCCGCGGCGAGTGGAGCCTGGTGCTCACCCCGACCATCCCGGTCCCGCGTGAATGGTATCCACCCTTGAACGGAGCCAATGTGCTGTGCCTGGCTTCGGGCGGCGGACAGCAGGGACCGTTATTGGCTGCTGCCGGTGCGCATGTGACGGTTTACGATAACTCGCCGGCCCAGCTGGCGCGCGATCAGATGGTGGCGGAGCGTGACAACCTTGATCTGGTCACGCTGTTAGGTGACATGCGCGATCTTTCAGCCTTTCCTGACCATCACTTTGATTTGATCTTTCACCCGGTCTCCAATATTTTCGTACCGGAAATTTTACCGGTCTGGTGTGAGTGCTACCGGGTTTTGCGCTCGGGCGGTGTCCTCCTGGCTGGCTTTGTTAATCCGCTGGTTTATATTTTCGACTTCGACAAAATGGATGCAGGTGAACTGGTGGTCAGTAAAAAACTGCCCTACGCTGACGTGACCGATCTTTCAGCCGAGCAGCTGAAAAAATTTGAGCAAGAAAAACTACCGTACGAGTGGAGTCACTCGCTGGACGAGCAGATCGGCGGGCAGCTGGCGGCGGGTTTCGTCCTAACCGGGCTGTATGAGGATATCGATCCGACCAGTGTGCTTGGGAAGACCCTGCCAACTTTTATCGCCACCCGGGCTGTGAAGGTTTAGAAAAGCGATGTTGCGGTTATTCTTTGTGCGCCACGCCCAGTCAGAAGCCAATGTGCTTGGCATCTTTTCCAATAACGGCTGGAAGCACCCGCTGACCGATCTGGGACGGATGCAGGCAAAGAGACTTGCGGAATCCCTGGCTAATGAAAAGGTGAGCCGGATCTTTTCCAGCCCGGTGATGCGTGCGGTCCAAACCAGTGAAATCCTGTCAGAAAGGCTTGGCATTCCATTTGCCATCGCCGCAGGCCTGCGCGAATATGACGTTGGAGATTATGAGGGCATGCCCCTTGGTGCTGGAGTGGATCTCAAACGGGAAGTTGAAGCTGCCTGGTATTATCAAAAGGATTATGCCCGATGCATGCCTGGAGGGGAAAGCTTTCTCGACATTCGCGCACGCTTTGTTCCTTTCGTCCAGGAACTTGTCGAGGCCTATCGGTACAGCAATGAAACCGTTGTGTTGGTCAGTCACGGTGGAGTCTTTTACGCCATGCTGCCTGAAGTTCTCACGAACGTATCCTGGCCTGAAATGCAGACCCGCAAATTTTCCAACACCGGCTATGTGTTAGCGGAATTACAGTCGGACGCCACCCTGATGTGCATAGACTGGAAATCGGAAATTTCTGCCTGACGCTAATATCATCGCAACCACTGCCGAGAAATATTGCCCCAAGGAGGTAAATGCCGGAATGACACCCCCGATTCAAATCGTAGTTGCCTCGAAAAACCCGGTAAAAATCAAATGTGTGCGGGACGGCTTTGAAAAAATGTTCCCGGGCACAGCTCACGAAATTCAGGGCATGGATGTCCCGTCCGGCGTTAGCGTCCAACCCGCCACCGAGTCCGAAACCTTACTGGGGGCGCAAAATCGCGTCGCTGCCGCCCGTATTCTGAGCCCGCAGGCCGATTACTGGGTGGGGGTTGAGGGCGGCATCTCGGACGACGGGCAGGAGATGCAGGCTTTTGCCTGGGTGGTGGTGCTTTCACCCAATGGCACTGGCCGAGGCCGCACCGGCTCGTTCTCCCTGCCGCAAGGAGTGGCGGACCTGGTTCGTCAGGGGATGGAACTTGGCAAAGCCGACGATCTCTACTTTGGCCGCAACAACTCCAAACAGGCTAATGGCGCTATCGGCCTGCTGACCGGCGATGTATTGGATCGGGCTGCCTATTACGAGCACGCCGTCATCATGGCCTTTATCCCCTTCAAAAACCCTGATCTGTATCTATCATTTCCATCTGAATGAACACCAGCCAACATATTGGGCAGATACTGCGCGTGGTGATTGACCGCCCGGTAGGGTCCCGCCATCCGCGATACGGCTTTCTTTACCCGCTCAATTATGGCTATCTTCCCGGGGTGCCCTCGGACGACGGGGAAGATCTGGACGCCTACATCCTCGGCATTTCCGAGCCGTTGCAGACATTTACCGGCGCATGTATCGCGGTCATCCACCGGTTGAATGATTCTGACGACAAGTTAGTGCTGGCTCCCCCGGGGTGGGAATTTAGCGATGAACAAATCCGGGCGCTGACCAAATTTCAGGAACGTTGGTTTG
>DATBWK010000317.1:0-15647 GCA_036514835.1 Bellilinea sp. | reverse complement strand
CTTCCCACGCCGCCGCGCAGGGTGTGAACCGCGGTCAGGCGGGCGGTGCGCAGCGGAACAGCCGCCGCTGTCGGAAGCGCCTGGCGGAACATCTCAACCCGCCGCAAAAGCACTGTCATTCGTGCCACCAACTCAACCGGTTCGAATGGTTTGGTGATGTGGTCGTCAGCGCCGGATTCAAAAGAAGCCAGTTTGTCTTGCAATCCGGATTGGCTGGTGAGCACCAATATGGGGGTTTGCGCAAAAGCCGGATCGCGGCGCAACCTGCGTGTCACCTCGTAGCCGGAAATATCTGGCAGGTTGAGATCGGTTATGACGACATCCGGGTGCATCCGTGCGGCTGCTGCCAGCCCCGAAATGCCGGTCAGTTCACTTTTAACCGTATGTCCAAGCGGTTCCAGAGTATGCTCGATCAACCGGTGGAATATGACTTCGTCATCAATCAGTAAAATGTTCGCCATGAGGTCCTCAATCGCGTGCGGAGTTAATGTTGGGCACGAATTTCTTTCAAATTCTGTTCGAGTTCCGGAAGAACTTCTCCAATCGCATCGGCTAAAGCTGATGCGTTGGAAAGGTCGTCTTTTGCAGCCATCACATCAAGCTCATGCGCCAGCATCGTCAGTTTGACCGCCCCAAAGTTGGCCGCGACGCCTTTTAAATTGTGTGCCAGTAATTTCAGTCCTGGAGCATCGTTATTGTTAATCGCGTTTCGAATATCTACCAGGTGTGCGCGGCATTGCTGCACGAATTCCTCAAATGTCACCAGGAAAAAAGAAAAATCATTGCCAAAACGGGGCAGAATATTCTGTACGTAGAGCGGATCGCCTAAAACGGTGTGCTTTCCTTTAATCGCGCGCGCCAGGAATTCATCCTGCTCCTCTGGGTCCACCGATTCATCATTCGGAGTTGGTTCAGAGGAGGAAAGGATCAACTGGTCAAATTCGGTGGAAAATTCCGCGAATTCCAGGTCGCTAATCTCTCCGCTTCCGGTTTTCTCAGGGGCAATATCGGAAATGAATGCACTTGTTTTACGTTTGTGCGACCGGTCAACCCACGGTCGTTTGGCTGGGAATGGCAGCGACCACTGCTCGATGGCGTCGAATAATTCCTGCGGGCGCATTGGTTTGGACAGATAAGCATCCATCCCGCTGGCAAAAAGCCGCTGAATTTCACTGGTAAACGTTTGTGCCGTCATGGCAATGATCGGCGTGTGATGATAGCCGCTTTCAACCGCGCGGATACGTTCAGTTGCCTCGTTGCCATCCATTTCCGGCATCTGAACATCCATTAAAATGATGTTATAGCCTTGCGTGTGCAGCGCATCCAGAGCCTGGCGTCCATTTTCAACGGCTGTGACCGTGTGTCCGAATTTTTCCAGCAAGTTGATCACGACCTTGCGGTTGACCGGGTTATCCTCGACCAGCAGCACCTGCTGGGGGTTGGCTGTTTGCATCGCCTGGCTGGCGCGGCTGTCCACCGGTAATGGCGGGAGTTGACCGGTTTTCTTCTTGGGCGGTGTCAGCAGATCCAGCAGAACCAGCTGCAGCGGCTGCCAGCGTACCGGTTTGAGCACCACGCCGCTCAGATCCAATTCTTTGAACCTGGCCTCGGAAATGGTGTCCCCAAAACGGGTCATTAATATGATCTTCAAGTGTGTAAAGCGGACATCTGAGCGTAATTTCTCCACCAGCTCAAATCCGTCTTTACCTGAAAACCTGTTATCCAGAATGAGCAGCTGATAGCTCTTGCCGCTGCTCTCGGCTTTCTCCAGACGCGACATTAGCACAGCTGCGGTCCCTGCGCCGGTGACCTTGCATCCCAATCCCTCGGTTAGAAGGGTGAGATTGGAGCGGCTGTTGGCATTGGCATCCGCGATCAGAATCCTCAGCCCTTTGGCGCGTCGCACTAAATCTTCGGGCACCGGCTCATTCTCGCCGATGATGTCGAAAACGGCATTGAAAGAAAATTCACTGCCGACGTTAGCTTCACTGGACAGCGTGATTTTTCCGCCCATCAGTTCGACCAATTGAGCCGATATGGATAGACCAAGCCCGGTGCCGCCATACTTCCGCGACGTGGAGTCTGATGCCTGGGCGAAACGATCAAAAATGGCTGCCTGCCGGTCGGCTGGAATGCCAATTCCAGTATCTTGTACGGAAAAACCAAGGGTTACCTGCGCTCCGCTGACGGATTCCTGGTGGACGCCAAGCACAATCTCACCGCGCTCGGTGAACTTGATGGCGTTCGAAACCAGATTGGTCAATACCTGCCTCAAGCGGTTGGGGTCGCCGCGCAGTGCCGTCGGCACCACTGGCGGGACGATGCAAACCAGCTCCAAACCTTTATCATTGGCACGCTGCCCCATGGTCAGCGAAACATTTTCCATCACCGTGCGCAGGTCAAAGTTGGTTTGTTCAAGCTGCATATGCCGCGCTTCGATTTTTGACAGGTCAAGCACGTCATTGAGGAGGGTCAGCAAGGCTTCGGCCTGATCGGAGGCAGTTTTCAGATACTCGTTCTGAGCGGCAGACAGGTCGGTGTCCAACGTCAGGTTCAACATGCCAATCAGCCCATTAAGCGGGGTACGAATCTCGTGCGAAATGTTGGCAAGGTACTCGCTTTTGGCCAGATCGGCTTCTTCCGCCTTGCGACGGGCCAGAACCAACTCGGTGATATTGTGAAAGAGAATTAAAGAGCCGAGCTGTTCGTTATTGACAATTACCGGCACATTGAAGACTTCAACTTCGATTGTTTCACCGTTGCGGGTTACCCGTTGGCTCACGCCGCGCCGAACCGCTTGCCGGCGGATGCGTCGGGTGTAATCCTGGGCGGCATCCTGATAGTCTGGCGGGGTAATCAGATCCTCCAGTTTGCGACCAGCGGCTTCCACTGGCGAGTAGCCGAATAATCGCTCAAAGGCCGGGTTAAGCGTGACGATGCCGCCGTTCAAGTCCAGCGTAACGATGGCGACCGGGCTGTATTGATAGATCGCTTCAAAATATTGTTTCTGGCGTTGAATTTCAGCCTCGTCACGCTTACGTTGGGCAATGTCATGGAAAATATAAATCGCACCCTGTTGACCGCCGGGAAGCTGGAAAGGAAATCCGCCCACCTCGAACCAGCCAAACTGCGACGGCATGGGGATCAACTGGGTTTTTGAGATAACCCGTTTTTGGATAGGCTCGGCAACCCCCGGGAAAATTTTATCAATCGATTTTCCGATCACCTCGTCGAAGGTCGTATCCAGCTTCTGGATGGTCGCCTGGTTGCAGCGGACGATTTTTCCCTGGGAATCGATCAGGATAATCAAATCGGATATTGCGTCAAAGGTGGCTTCCCATTCCTTTTTAGCGCGTGTAATGTTGGCTTCGGCTCGATGCCGTACACGAATTTCCTTCTGTGAGATCTCTTGCAGGTTATACAACTCGGTAATGCGCTGCGCCAACTGTTCTTGCAGCGAGTTGGCATGCTGCAAGTGGGAGATCTCCCGCAGAATCCCGGCAACGATGAAAACCAAAAACACAACCGCCGCCAGGTCGATCACCCATAACAGCGGATTCTGCGCCTGGGCCAGGATAAATCCTCCCAGCGAACGTGGAACATTCGTGGTTGACATCGCAACCAGGGTGGCGGCAATGGGCAATGCCAATCCAAGCAGGATCCCCAGTACATACAGCCAGTATTTTTTCAGGCTGGTAGCAAGGTTGGGTTTTCCTGGTTGATTCGCCATAAAGGTTTCACAGCATTTCGCGATGAAGCTGGTTAACGGAAAGCGGCGGCAGCTTTACGTTTTTAATGGATTATCGCGCTTTGTATAATCGATAATAACCGGTCGGCAAATCCGGCATTTGCAAAACGAATAACCGACATGGTAAATTACTCGAGCGCAGTCATTTCTGGATTCGGATGGAAGCGAGATTACCCCAATTTTGGTTCCAAACCGCAGCCATAACCAAGGTTGGAAAGCATGGCAGTGACAAGCGAACCCAGCATAGACTTAATATTATAATTGACGGCAGCCTTATTTGTCATTATAATCGCTCCCTTTGTTGTCCACTTTAGGTCATGTCAGAAACGGCCATTAAACAATGAATATTGAAGATAAAAGCGGCACTACGGTCCTCAGGCGCGATACCCAGTTCAAACCGAAATCATCCTGGCGATCCTGGTTAATCGGAAGGCCCTTACCCACCGCTGATGCCCCGCACCAGACCATCGGTATTCCGATCGGCCTGGCGGTTTTCGCCTCGGATGCCTTATCTTCCTCAGCCTACGGCACCCAGGAAATGCTGATGATTTTAGCTGCTCTGGGTTCTGGAGCCTATCAGTACGTATTTCCCCTTTCACTGGCGATCATCGTCTTATTGGCTATCGTTGTAATCTCATACGAGCAGACGATCCACGCTTATCCCGGCGGTGGCGGCTCGTATATCGTCTCGCGCGACAATCTGGGGGAAATGCCGGCAAAAATTGCCGCTGCCGCCTTATTAACCGATTACATTTTGACGGTTGCAGTCTCGATTTCGTCCGGCATCGCCAACCTGGTATCTGCGATTCCGGGATTATTTGATTACCGCGTCTGGCTGGCGATTGGCATGGTGGTATTTATTATGGTGCTCAACCTGCGCGGGGTAAAGGAATCAGGTAAAGCCATCGCGGTTCCGACCTACTTTTTCATCGTTGCCTTGTTAGCCGCCATTGGCATCGGATTATACAAATATTTTAACGGGACACTCGGTCTTGTGATCGATCCACCGGAGCTGGAGACTGTTCACGCTACCAGCGGCTTGTTGATCTTTTTATTATTGAGGGCATTTTCTTCCGGTACTTCCGCTTTAACCGGGGTTGAAGCGATATCCAACGGAGTTCCCGCGTTCAAGGAACCGCGTTCCAAGAATGCAGGCATAACGTTGATCATCATGGCGGTTATATTGGCGGCCATGACCCTGGGTATTTCCTTCTTGACCTCGCATGTGCAGGCAGTGCCATCCGAGCAGGAAACGGTGATCTCTCAAATTGTCCGCACTGCCTACGGCAACCGCGGAATCATTTACCTGGCAACTGTGGTTTCCATCATGATCATTTTGATTTTGGCTGCCAACACCTCGTTTGCCGGTTTCCCGCGCCTGAGCGCCATCGTCGCCATGGACGGTTTTCTCCCAAGGCAACTGGCGTACCGCGGCAGCCGGTTGGTTTACTCGAATGGAATTGTGCTGCTAGCCATCGTGGCAGCAGGGCTGATTTTGGCTTTTAATGCCAGTGTCACGCGCCTGATACCGTTGTACGCGATCGGCGTATTCCTTTCCTTTACGCTCTCGCAATTTGGCATGGCGCTGCGTTGGCGGAAGATCGGAAAAATTGAGCAAGGCCAGGAAGTCAAAGAACGCGGTTCAACCCTGGTTTACGAAAAAGGTTGGCAGACCAAAATGGTGATTAACGCCATTGGCGCCGTTTTGACAGGGTTGGTCATGTTTGTTTTTGCCATCACCAAGTTTGCCCAGGGCGCCTGGCTGGTAATTATCATCATCCCGCTCATGGTTATCCTTTTCTCCAACATCCACCGCCATTATAAAAATTTGGCTGGCGATTTGAGCCTGGAAAATATTGGCACACCGCCGCACGTTCAGCGTCAGCGTGTGATCCTGCCGATTGGCGGTGTCCATCGCGGCACCCTGGCAGCCCTGCGGTATGCGCGCACGCTCAGCGACGACATCACTGCGGTGCATGTGTCGATTGACGCCGAAGAAACTGCCCGAATCCAGCAAAAGTGGGAAACCTGGGGCGACGGTCACCGTCTGGTGATCCTGGAATCACCCTTCCGTACCTTCATCGAACCGCTGCTGGAGTACGTGGATGAAATCGACAATTTGAAGCAGCCGAAAGAAGTGATCACCATCGTTGTGCCGGAGTTCGTGCCGCGTCACTGGTGGTCAAATATGCTGCACACCAAAACCGCTACAACCTTGCGCGAGGCGCTGCATTTCCGCAAGGACATTATCATCACCAATGTCCCCTATCAAGTGGACTAGGGCCTACCGTTCATAAAAGGATCGACAATGAAAATTCTTGTGGTAGGGTGCGGCAGGCTGGGCGCTGATCTGGCATATCGCCTCTCCAAATCCGGTAATAACGTGGCGGTGATCGACACCAGTGAAACTGCCTTCAACAAACTTCCGCCAGACTTTATCGGGCGTATCCATGAGGGCAACGGACTGCAGCAGGATGTGCTCATCCGTGCTGGCATCGAAGGGGCCGACGGCCTGGCAGCGGTGACCGATTCGGATGCGATTAACGCGGTTGTAGCGCGAGTAGCACATGAAAGGTATCACGTACCGCAGGTGGTTGTCCGCAATTACGACCCCACACTCCGTTCCATCTACGAAGGAATGGGATTGCAGGTAATCAGTTCCACCTCCTGGGGTGCCCAACGCCTGGAAGAACTGCTGTATGATGCCAGCTTCTACTCAGTCTTCTCAGCGGGTAATGGTGAAGTGGAAGTCTATGAATTTAAGATACCCCAATCCTTTACCGGCAAGAAATTGAAGGAGCTGTTGAAGGATGAGGTGTGCATTCCCATTGCCCTGACCCGTACCGGACGAGCGGTGTTGCCGGATCCTGAGATGGTTTTAGAGGCAGAAGATGTTATTCATTTCAGCGCGACGTTCGAAGGTGTCAATAACCTTCGCACACGCCTGGAAGGTAAAGAGGAGGCCTGATATGTTTGTCATCATCACTGGCGGCGGACGTACTGGCGCTCATCTGACACGTACGTTACTAAATGAAAACCATCAGGTGCGTTTGATCGAAAATCGGCGCTCGATTTTAGAGCACATCCACCGCGAACTGCCCACCGAGGTCATTTACGAAGGCAACCCGATCGATCCATCAGTTTTAGAGGCAGCCGGCGCCTCCAGCGCTGATGTCCTGGCAGCCTGTACGACGGATGATGAAGCCAATCTGATTATTTGCTACCTGGCCCGTAAGGACTTCAAGATACCGCGCACAATTGCCCGCATTAATAACCCGCGGAATGCCTGGCTATTCGACTCTACCTTCCATGTCGACGTGGCGGTCAACCAGGCCTCAATCATGGCTTCGGTCATCGAGGAAGAGATGTCGATGGGCGACATGATGACGCTGCTCAAGCTGCGCCGCGGCAACTATTCGTTGGTTGAAGAAAAGATTCCAGACGATGCCCCGGCTATCGGCCAGCAGATTAAAGACATTCAGCTGCCCGAACAATGTGTGATCGCTGCCATCATCCGTAAAGGCGAGGTTGTAGTGCCGCGAGGTGCCACCGCCTTTGAAGCTGGCGATGAAGTTTTAGCTGTTACCAACCCGGAAGGCGCACGCCAACTGGCAAAATTCTTCACCGGTACGCGCAAGAACAACGGCCGGTAGAATCAAATATTTTCCTTTGACCAATAGGCCGGCCTGAGGTATAATATCCACCTGCCTATTGGCATGCACCTGTGGGTTGCGGAAATGGCTAAACAACGTGGTTTCATCCATGTTTGGCGATTTGCGCAGAACACAGCGGTGCCATAACCTCCTTTGAAAGGATTGTTTAATGAGTACCAAACGGACTTATCAACCCAAAATCCGCCGCCGTGTTCGAGTCCATGGCTTCCGCGCCCGCATGGCTACCGCCGATGGTCGCGAAGTTCTGAAACGCCGCCGCCTGCGTGGCCGCGTCCACCTGACCGTTTCCAAGAACAACCACGTCAAGAAATCAGTACGCTGGTAGGCGGTCAACCTGTCTTGGTCCATCCATTAATCGGAAGGGACAACAATACGGACAGGTACATGGGTGAAACGCGCGTTTCGGCTAAGGCTATCCACCGACTTTACCCGGGTGCGGCGAAATGGGAAATCATTTCCGCACCCGTTGATGGTATTGGTGACCTTGCCCAATCCGGCCGAAAATCTGCGGATTGGTGTTTCAGCCGGCAGAGCAGTTGGATCAGCAGTTCTTCGCAACCGGGCAAAACGACAATTACGAGCAGCCATCGACCAGCTTTTGCCATCCTTGCAACCGGGCTGGGATCTGATATTTTTAGCGCGTGCACCTATTTCGGAAGCAAAGTTTGATCAAATTTTGGCTGGAGTGCGGGCTGTGTTGCTCCGGGCAGGCTTGCTCCAGCGAGAAAGCGCCGAATTGAATGATCGAGCACGATTATCCCAATGAACCGCGATTGCGGGATTTGCCGTTTAATTTTCAAACGGCATTCCGCTGGGTCCTGCTTGGGTTGATTCGCCTTTATCAGAAAGCGGTGTCCCCTTCCTTGCCTTCCAACACTTGCCGTTTCTACCCATCCTGTTCCCACTACGGTTACCAGGCGATCTACAAATACGGCGCCTGGCGTGGTGGAGCAATGGCGACCTGGCGCGTCTTGCGCTGCAACCCCTGGAATCCAGGTGGTTATGACCCGGTACCCTGATCACCCCTTTCGATCGGGCTTCGGGATTTTATCTCTCTCACATCGACCACACGGAATGAATAAAAGAAAAATCACTCTCATCTCTACCGTGATCCTGGCAGCAGTTCTACTTACAGCTTGTTCGTCTGGGCTTTCCGGGAGCAGCTGGCCGGGCATCACAACCAACGGCGACACTTTTTATGTTGCCAATATGGCTCATGTTTATGCCATTCGCGCAACCGACGGCAGCCAGGTCTGGCGTTTTCCTGAAAAACCTTCCCGCACCATGTACTTCGCGGCGCCAGTTCTGGTTGACAACCAACTGATTGTTGGAGATTATCAAAAAATACTGCACAGCCTGAATCCGGCTACCGGTAGCGAAAATTGGACCTTCGTAGCTAACGGTCCCTGGATCGCCAGCCCATTGGTCATCGACAGCAGTATCTACGCTCCCAACGGCGACGGTAATTTATACGCGCTAGACCTGAGCGGAAATCTGTTGTGGAAATTCGCCGCAGAAAAGGCATTGTGGTCGCGGCCAGTTGGCAATGGCGACACCATTTACCAGGCTTCAATGGATCACAGCATTTATGCGTTGGATACGGCCACCGGATCAGTGAAATGGTCCAAAAACCTGGGCGGCGCAGTCATCTACTCGCCTACCTTGAGCGATGACGGCATGTTGTATGTGGCTACCATGGCACGGGAATTGATTGCCCTTAACACCGATAATGGCGAAATCCTCTGGCAGCGCAAGTTCGAAGAGAGCCTGTGGAGCCAGCCCGCCTTGCATGAAGATACCCTGTTCTTTGGCGATCTGGGCGGTAAAGCCTATGGCATCAACCGCCTGAACGGTGAGGATATCTGGGCGCAGACGCTGACGGATCCAGTAACCGGCAAACCGACTGTTACCGAAGATTCTGTCGTTTTTGCCACAGAAAACGGTACCCTGGCGGCGTTGAGCTTTACAGGCGAACGCATATGGACTGAAACCGTAACGGGTAAGTTGTACAACGGTCCGGTCCAGTTCGATGACAAATTACTGGTCGGTGTAGCACTGGGAGAAAGCCCACTGGTGCTCAAGACCAATTCGGGCCAGAATATCTGGTCCTTTATACCGCCGAAGTAGGAGCGATCCATGAATATCTGGGATTCGTTAATTATCACGCCGTTTATCAACGTGCTGTTGTTCATCTATAACCTGATCGGGCAGAACTTCGGCATCGCCATTATCCTGTTCACGCTGCTGATCCGCCTTGTCACTCACCCTTTGATGGTCAAACAAATCAAAGGCGCTCAGGGCATGCAGGATCTGCAGAAGAATGAAAAGTGGATCAAGGCTCAGGAGAAATACAAGGGCGACAAAGAAAAACTGGCTCAGGAACAGATGGCTCTGTACAAAGAGCTGGGCATCAACCCGTTCGCTTCCTGTTTGCCAACTCTGATTCAACTGCCGATCATCTTCGGTCTCTACCAGGCGGTCATCTACGCCATGGCGACCACTCCGATCGACTTGCTAAACCTGGTACGACATATCTATCCGGGTTTGTTGAAAGTCGAGACGCTAATCCCGCTCAACAACCGCTTCCTGTGGATGGACCTTTCACAGCCGGAACGCCTTTTCATCCCTGGACTCGAATTTGGCATCCCGGTGATGGTTGTCATCGTTGTGCTGACCACCTACATCCAGGGCAAGCTGATTCAACCGCCGGCTGCCAACCCCAAAGACCAGACTGCAGCCATGAGCGGCATGATGAACCTCTACATGCCGATTTTCATGGGATATCTGGCATATACCCTGGCCTCCGGGCTGGCGCTGTACTTTGTGGCTTCCAACCTGGTTGGTATCGCCCAATATGCCATGCTCGGTAAAGTTAACTGGGCTAATGTATTTCCGTTCCTCAAGAAAAAAGACGAAATAGTCGTCAAGGGGAAAAAAATAAACCGGTGAAGGCTGTTATAGCCCCTCACTCTTGGGATGCAGATAGAAGCAATCATTGAGGCTGAGATGAGTCAAGAAACGACAACATTGGAAATCATCGCTCCATCGGTTGAAGAAGCCGTTGCAAAAGGATTAAGTCAACTGGGTTTACCGGAAAGCGCGGTCGAGGTTGAAGTGTTAGACCAGGGAAACAAAGGCTTTCTTGGTTTGGGCACCCGGCTGGCACGAATCCGCCTGAAAATCAAAGATCTTTCTTCCGCTATGGATTCGGCAGCCAAACCCGCTGCCCGTAAAGCTCCGGCCCGGCCAAAGCCCGCGGTAAAAACCGAAGAAGCGCCGGTCAAAAAAGATGCCGCTGCAACTGAAGAAGATGCAGCCCTGGCACCCGCGCTTGCGATCGCCGAGCAGGTGGTTGGCGAACTACTTGAGAAAATGAAAGTGCGCGCCCGCGTCAAAGCGCAAATCGTGCCGCCAGTTGACGAAAACGATCAGCGGTTGATTCTGGTCGAGGTGCAGGGCGACGATCTGTCCATTCTGATCGGCCGCCGCTCTGAAACCTTGAATGCGCTGCAATACATAAGCAGCCTGATCGTGTCGAAAGAAGCCGGGCAATGGGTGCCGCTGTTGATCGATGTACAGGGCTACCGCGCCCGCCGCGAACGTCAGCTGCGTGTGTTGGCCCGCCGCATGGCCGAGCAGGTCATCCACACCGGACGGCGCATGGCACTCGAACCCATGCCGGCAAATGAACGCCGCATCATCCACCTGGAGCTGCGCGAACACCCCGATGTGACCACCGAGAGCATCGGCGAGGAACCCAACCGCAAAGTAACCATCGTTCCAAAGAAACAAGTGCTGTAAATCGTAAACCGATAAAGGCATTGCCCGGGCAGACCCCGCGCAATGCCTTTATTTTTTCACCGCAGGCTTCATCCGGAGGCAGACACCATGAAAGCAGTGGACATCATCATAAACAAACGGGACAACAAAGTCCTCTCCCGCGATGAAATCGAGTTTTTTGTGCAAGGCTACACCCAGGGAGAAATCCCCGATTACCAGGCGGCGGCGTTTGCCATGGCGGTCACGCTCAACGGCATGAATCAACAGGAAACCACCGATCTGACCCTGGCTATGGCGCATTCCGGCGAGGTGATCGACCTGGAAGGAGTTGTGCCGCTGGCAGTAGATAAACATTCAACTGGCGGGGTGGGGGATAAGACCACGCTGGTTGTCGAACCGATCGTAGCGTCCTGCGGCTTGCCGGTTGGCAAGATGTCGGGCCGCGGACTGGGTTTTAGCGGCGGTACGCTGGACAAGTTGGAATCGATCAGCGGCTATCGCACCAACCTGAGCACCGACGAGTTTATCAACCAGCTGCGCACGGAAGGTCTGGTGCTGACCGGTCAGACTGCCGACCTGGCGCCGGCAGACGGTAAATTGTATGCCCTGCGCGATGTGACCGGCACCGTGCCGGCTATGCCTTTGATCGCATCATCCATCATGAGTAAAAAAATCGCCGGCGGCGCCCAGGCGATCGTTTTGGATGTCAAGATCGGGTTGGGCGCTTTTATGGAGACATTGGAAGAAGGCCGCGAGCTGGCTCACCTGATGGTCGCCATCGCCCGGCTGAGTGGACGCAAAGCTGTTTGCCTGCTGTCCGACATGAATCAGCCGCTGGGGAACGCTGTTGGCAATGCACTGGAAGTTAAAGAAGCCATCGATACGCTGCACCTGCACGGTCCGCGAGATTTCCACGAGCACGCGCTGGAGGTTGCCAGCCAGATGCTGCATTTAGGCGGCAAAGCTGCTTCGCTCGACGAAGCCCGCTACCTGGCTGAATCAGCCTTGAAGGATGGACGAGCCTGGCAGAAATTCCGCCGGTTAATTGAAGTACAGGGAGGGGATGTGCGTCAGGTGGATGACCCCAAATTACTGCCGGCAGCCAAATTGGTGGAAGTCGTCGCTGCGCCGCAGGCAGGCTGGCTGCAGGGCATCAATGCCCGCGAAATCGGCGAGGCTTCGGTTGACCTGGGCGCCGGGCGTGCCCGCAAAGGCGACGCGATCGACATGGGCGTCGGGTTTGTGATTCACCGCAAAGTGGGCGACCGGGTTGGTATTGGCGATCCGTTGTTCACCATCCACGCCAACAGCAAAGAGAAATTGGCGCTGGCTAAAACACGCTTGCTGGCAGCCCACACCTGGTCTGATCAACCCTGCCCGCGACTGCCGTTATTTTACGAAGTCATTCGGTAGCGGCGGTTACTAACCACCATTTTTTCGTCCCAGACCGCTTGCCTCGTTGCCTTTTACGCTCGTTAATGGTAATATCGACATATCTTTAAAAAGCGAAGATGGAAAAGAGTACGTTCTGGTTAATCTGACAGCGAACCCGGGGTTGGTGCGAGCCGGGGCAGAACCGTGAACCGAAAATCATTCCGGAGCTGCGAACTGAACGCGAATTAATCGCCAGTAGGGGAGCCGGCCTTGCCTGCCGTTATCCAGTACTCAGATCTAACCATTTTATGGTCGTATCTGATAGAGTGCCTGCTGACTCGCAGGAAACAGGGTGGTACCGCGAGAACCCCTCTCGCCCCTGGTGGGCTGAGGGGTCTTGATATTAATACGGATCTTTCCATCCTACTTCGAGGAGCAAGAATGTTTCGACCTGTCTCACCCAAATTCAACGTCACCCTGACCGAAGAAGCCGTGCAGCGATTCTGGAAATCTCACGGCATCTTCCATAAGACTATGCAGCAGCGTGAAGGCGGACCGGAATTCGTCTTTTACGAAGGACCGCCGACCGCCAACGGCAAACCGGGCGTTCATCATGTACTGGCGCGGGTATTCAAGGACATTTTTCCGCGCTATAAAACCATGCAGGGATTCCATGTCTCGCGCCGCGGGGGTTGGGATACGCATGGACTGCCGGTGGAGATCGAGGTCGAGAAAAAGCTGGGATTCAAGACCAAACAGGACATTGACGCCTACGGCATTGACAAATTCAATGCCTTATGCCGCGAGTCGGCTTTCACCTATATTCAGGAGTGGGAGCGGCTGACCGACCGCATCGGCTACTGGGTCGACCTTGAGACAGCCTACATCACCTATAAAAACGAGTATATCGAATCGGTCTGGTCGATCCTGAAGAACTTTTGGGAGAAGGACCTGCTGTATCAAGGCTTCAAGGTGGTGCCCTATTGCCCGCGCTGCGGCACACCGCTATCCGATCATGAAGTCGCTCAGGGTTATGAAGAAACAGATGATCCGTCGGTATTTGTGCGCCTGCCGCTGGTGGATGAGCCTGGCACCTCGCTGTTGGTATGGACAACCACGCCCTGGACGCTGCCCGGCAATGTGGCGGTGGCTGCCCATCCGGACGTGGATTATGTGGTCGTTGAACACGCACTGGCTGAGGGCGGCACTGAAAAGCTGATCCTGGCGGAAGCGCTGCTGACCAAGGTCTTCCACGATGAACCGGTTACCGTGGTCAACCGCATGAAAGGCAAGGCGCTTAAAGGCAAGCGCTACCAGCCACTCTATACCTTTTTACCGGTGCAAAAACCAGCCTACTATGTGGTGCTGGCAGATTATGTCACCACCGAGGATGGCACTGGCTTTGTGCACATCGCTCCGGCTTTTGGCGCCGAAGATATGGCGGTCGGGCTGGAACACGACCTGCCGCTGCTGATGACAGTCGCGGACGATGGCACTTTTATTCCGGCGGTACGGCCTTGGGCTGGAATTTTTGTCAAGGCAGCCGATCCGCGCATCATCGATGAGCTGCATGCCCGCGGTCTGCTCCTGCGCAGCGAAAAATATACCCACACCTACCCCTTCTGCTGGCGCTGCAGCACCCCGTTGTTGTATTATGCCCGCCCAACCTGGTACATCCGCACCAGCCAGTTTAAAGACCGCATGGTGGAGCTTAACAACACCATCAACTGGTACCCGGGTCACATCAAGGCTGGCCGTTTTGGCAACTGGCTTGCCAACAATGTCGATTGGGCACTGGGACGCGAACGCTACTGGGGTACACCGCTGCCGGTTTGGGAATGCGGTGAATGTCATCACCAGCATGCCGTTGGTTCAGTGGCCGAATTAGCCGCGCTGGCGGGGCGTGATCTGAGCCAACTGGATTTGCACCGCCCGTATGTTGACGAAGTCACGCTGACTTGCCAGGAATGCGGCGGGAAGATGAAACGCGTTCCCGAGTTAATCGACGTCTGGTTCGATTCCGGCTCGATGCCGTATGCCCAGTGGCATTACCCCTTTGAACATGTCGAGGAATTCAAGCAGCAATACCCGGCGGATTACATTTGCGAAGCGGTTGACCAAACACGCGGATGGTTCTACTCGCTGCATGCCATCAGCACCCTGCTCAATGACCAGGTCAGTTATAAAAACGTAATCTGCCTGGGTTTGATACTGGATGGCAACGGCCAAAAAATGTCGAAATCTCGCGGCAATGTGGCCGATCCCTGGGAAGTGTTGAATGCCAGCGGCGCAGATGCCATGCGCTGGTATTTATACACTGCCGGCCCTCCGGGGCAGGAGCGCCGCTTTTCTAAAGACCTGGTGGGTGAGGTGCTGCGCAATTTCACCCTGACGTTATGGAATACCTACTCGTTCTTCGTCACCTATGCCAACCTGGACGGCTGGCAGCCCGGGCAGGGTCAGCAGCCTGAGTACAGCGACCTGGATCAGTGGTTGCGCTCGACACTGCATGCCCTGGTGCGCGATGTCACCACTGCCATGGAAAATTACGATGTTTTGGGCGCCACCCGTCCAATCGAGGTTTTTGTTGACCAGCTCTCCAACTGGTACCTGCGCCGCTCGCGCCGCCGTTTCTGGAAATCTGAATCGGATGGCGACAAACAGGCTGCCTACGCCACCCTCTACGAAGCGCTGGTGACCGTCAGCAAACTATTGGCGCCCAGCATGCCATTCCTGGCTGAGGAGTTGTACCAGAACCTGGTGGCACAGCCGGACGCGACCGCGGTGGAATCAGTGCATCTGGCCAAATGGCCAGTCTTTGACCCGGCTCTGGTGAATGACACGCTGAACAAAGATATGACG
The DNA here is from genome assembly GCA_036514835.1 of Bellilinea sp. Classification (GTDB taxonomy): domain Bacteria; phylum Chloroflexota; class Anaerolineae; order Anaerolineales; family Anaerolineaceae; genus Bellilinea. Next base: position 209 of record DATBWK010000317.1, on the reverse strand, counting down.
CTTGTAATGAAGCTGGCATCCATCGGGCATGCGGCGCGCAACAAAGCTAACCGTAAGGTGCGCCAACCGTTGGCCGAGGCTGCCTTCTCAGTCGGCAGCGCCGATGAAGTCCGCGTGGTGTTGGCTTACGCGGATTTGCTCGAGGATGAGTTGAATGTCAAACATGTGCGGGCGCTGGATACTGCCGGCGAGGCGGTCGCCTACGGCTT
>DATBWK010000316.1:0-7404 GCA_036514835.1 Bellilinea sp. | reverse complement strand
GGTGATCATGTTCTTGATGTAGTCGCGGTGACCCGGCATGTCCACATGGGCGTAGTGGCGGTTCTCAGTCGAGTATTCGACGTGCGCAATGTTGATGGTAATACCGCGCGCTTTTTCTTCCGGCGCGTTATCGATGGTGTCCTAGCCGCGGAAATCCGCGGTGCCCAGGAATGAGCAATATTTAGTAATTGCCGCTGTCAGGGTCGTCTTGCCGTGGTCAATGTGACCCATCGTCCCAATGTTCAGATGCGGTTTGCTGCGATCAAATTTCTGCTTTGCCATGGTACTAAACTCTCCTTGAAAGAAAAAATCCAGATAGTGTGATTAGGAATTGGTGATTTTCAATTTAACGCTCTCGGGGACCGGAGCATAATGATCGAATTCCATGGTGAAGACACCACGACCCTGTGTGGCTGACCGCAAATCGGTCGTGTAACCAAACATTTCAGCCAACGGCGACAGCCCGCGCACTGCCTGGGCATTACCGGGGCGGACTTCCATGCCCTGGATCTCGCCGCGGCGGGAGTTGAGCTGACCAATAACGTCACCCAGATATTCTTCCGGGATAACTACTTCCACCTTCATGATCGGTTCGAGCAAAGTGGCTGCACCACGCTGCATACCCTCTTTGAAGGCAAAGATGGCTGCCATTTTGAAGGCCATTTCACTGGAGTCGACTTCATGGTAAGAACCATCGATCAAACGCACCAAAACATCGGTAACCGGGTATCCGGCGATGATGCCTGATTCAGCGGCTTCCTTGACGCCTTTTTCCACTGCCGGAATGAATTCCTTAGGGATGGAGCCGCCAATAATTTTGTTTTCAAACTTCACGCCGTTGCCGCGCTCGAGCGGTTCCATGGCGAAGACCACATGTCCGTACTGACCATGTCCACCGCTTTGCTTGGCATATTTGTAATTGATTTCCTGCACGGGGCGGGAAATGGTCTCGCGATAAGAAACCCGCGGGCGGCCTACATTGGCTTGCACGCGGAACTCGCGCATCATGCGGTCGACAATAATATCCAGGTGAAGCTCGCCCATACCCGAAATAATGGTTTGTGCAGTGCTTTCATCGGTAGTGACTTTGAAGGTCGGATCTTCCTCTGCCAGGCGGCGCAGTGCTTCTGCCATGCGGTCCTGGTCGGCAGTGGTTTTGGGTTCCACAGCCACCGAAATAACCGGATCGGGGAAGGTGATACTCTCCAGCAGAATCGGATCTTTGGGATCGGTCAGCGTGTCGCCGGTGAAGCTATCTTTCAGGCCAAGAACCGCGCCAATGTCGCCGGCGTATACCTCGGTGATGTCTTCACGGCGGTCGGCGTACATCCGCACCATGCGGCCAATGCGTTCGCGCCGGCCCTTGATGGGATTGAGTACCGATTCGCCCTGGACAACCTTGCCGGAATAAACCCGGAAGTAAGCCAGACGGCCGACGTAGGGGTCTGCCACGATTTTGAAGACCAGAGCTGCCAGCGGAGCGTCATCGTCCACCGGACGTTCCAGAATTTTTTCGGGGTCATCGGGTGAGGTGCCGCGTGCCGGCGGAATTTCCAAGGGCGAGGGCAGATAATCAATAACGGCATCCAGCACCGGCTGAACGCCCTTGTTCTTAAGCGATGATCCGGCAAATACCGGGGTAGCTTTATTATCGATGACCGCTTTGCGCAGGGTGGCTTTGAGCTCGTCGATGGAAATGGGTTGGGATTCGAGGAATTTGACAATCAGGTCATCGTCAAATTCAGCGATTTTTTCCACCATCACGGCGCGCGCTTCTTCTGCGGCGGTTTTCAAATCAGCGGGGATATCGCTGACGATGGGTTCTTTACCAAGTTCATCATCCCAGACCGTGGCTTTCATGGTCAAAAGATCGACCACTCCGCGGAAGCTGGACTCCTCGCCGATGGGGAGCTGCATGGGAATTGGGTTGGCGCCCAGACGGGAAATAATGGATTCAACTGTTCGCTCAAATGAGGCGCCAGTGCGGTCCATTTTGTTCACAAAGCAGATGCGCGGTACCAGGTAGCGGTCAGCCTGACGCCAGACCGTTTCGCTTTGCGGCTCAACGCCCTGGACGGCATCAAATATGACCACGCCGCCATCCAGCACCCGCAGGGAGCGCTGTACTTCAGCGGTGAAATCAATATGGCCAGGGGTGTCAATCACATTGACCTGATACCCCTTCCACTCGGCAGTTACGGCCGCAGAGACGATGGTAATTCCACGTTCGCGTTCTTGCGCCATCCAGTCCGTCACAGTTGTGCCGTCGTCTACAGACCCGATGCGGTAAGTCCGCCCGGTGTAGAACAGGATTCGCTCGGTCGTCGTGGTTTTCCCGGCGTCGATGTGGGCGATAATCCCGATATTACGACACTTATCTAACGGAAAAGTACGAGGCATGAAAAGATACTCTACATTGAAACAATAATGAAGGATTAGACGCGGTAATGAGAGAACGCACGGTTGGCCTCAGCCATTTTGTGCGTTTCTTCGCGCTTGCGAACCGAAGTACCAGTATTGTTGGCAGCATCCATTAATTCAGCCGAGAGTTTCTCAGCCAGGGACTTGCCGGTGCGTGCGCGGGCGGCATCGGTGATCCAGCGCATGGCCAAAGCGATTCGCCGGCCGGAGGGAACTTCGATGGGCACCTGGTAGGTGGCGCCGCCAACACGGCGAGGGCGGACTTCCATGGCCGGGCCGACGTTCTTGAGCGCCTGCTCAAAAATTTCGACCGGGTTGCGGCCAGTCTTTTCCTGCACCATTTCCAGCGCTTCATAGACCACGCTGGTAGCGGTGGATTTCTTGCCGCTGCGCAGAATGCGGTGAATGAAGGTGGTGATATAGACGTTGTTATAGCGAACGTCTGGCAATATTTCTCGATCTTCGGGTTTAGTACGACGCATGAAACCTTCTCCGTCCTGGTAGCTTAATTATTTCTTGGCGGCCTTTTTGGCGCCATACTTGGAACGACTCTGGGACCGTTTGGCAACACCCGTAGTATCGAGGGTGCCGCGCACGATGTGGTAACGCACACCAGGCAGATCTTTCACACGGCCGCCGCGCACTAATACCACAGAGTGCTCCTGCAACTGGTGACCTTCGCCCGGGATGTAGGCTGTGACTTCGATACCGTTTGAAAGACGAACACGGGCGATCTTGCGCAGCGCCGAATTCGGTTTCTTGGGGGTCATGGTGCGGACGACGGTGCATACGCCGCGTTTTTGAGGGGCGCCGATGTCCTGGCGCGTACGATGCTGATGCATCGAGTTGAAGGTGTACTGCAGAGCCGGGGCTTTGCTTTTCGCCTTCCTGGTCTGGCGACCTTTACGGATCAATTGATTAATAGTTGGCACTTTCTTTTGTCTCCAGTTGAGGGTCCATGTGGCGGTTTCCCGCCGGTAGAATTCTGTCTTTCTTTTCAACAAGGGAGGCCATCGGGTGCGCAGATGGCCTCAAGAATGTCCGGTTTAATGTTCACGAACAGGAAAGGCACGAAGGTCGATTATATCATACATATTTCGACCGTCAACCTTTCATGTTCCTTACCCCAATAAATCGTCGAACTCAGAGCCGACGCCGAGCAGCCCGGTTGAGGTCTGCGGTGGGCGAACACGTTCTTCGTCCTTGCCGAACTTGATGATTTCACCCGAGTCCATGGTGGCTTCCATCGCCAGGCCAAGGCTTTGCAGCTCTTTGACCAACACGCGGAAGGAAGCCGGCAGACTGGGTTCTTCGATCGGTTCGCTCTTGACGATGGATTCGTAGGTGGAAACGCGTCCCTGAATGTCATCCGACTTGACAGTGAGCATTTCCTGCAGCGTGTAAGCTGCGCCATAAGCTTCCAGTGCCCAAACTTCCATTTCACCGAAGCGCTGACCGCCGAATTGGGCTTTACCACCCAGCGGCTGCTGAGTCACCAGCGAGTATGGGCCTGTGGAGCGGGCGTGAACTTTGTCCTCGACCAAATGGTGCAACTTGAGCATGGTCATAACGCCAACGGTTACCGGATTGTCATACGGCAGGCCGGATTTGCCGTCGCGTAGCAGCATCTTGCCGATAACGGGCAGCGGGACGCCGGTGCTGGCAGTGAAGGCTTCGCCAATCTTGCGGATTTCCGAGCCGGTGGCCTTGGCATCGTATTCGATTTCATTTTTGGAGAGCCAAAGGCGGATGCAGGTGTCAATGGCACGCTGATCCTTAATTTCCATTTCCGGGTCCAGACTGACTTTTTCGCCATAGACGATCAGGTCTTCCGGTTTGTAACCTTTATCGCGCAGCCAGGTTTCGAGCATCGCCCAACGGGCATACGATTCATCGTAGGCAATGCGGTCCATGTCATATTTCGAGCCGGCGAGGATTTGCTCCATATACAGCAAGCGAACTTCGTCGTCGTCGCGGATGTTGTTGGGATCGTAAGTCTGCTCAGCCAACCACTTCCAACCGGCTTCAGCAGCTTCCTTCCAGGCTTCGTCGATCATCCAGGCGCGTGCGAGTTCAGCCTCAATTTCCTCCTCGTTGGCGCCGTCGAAGACTGGCGTCACCGCGCGGAAACCCTGGCGCAGCGCAGCCCAACCCAAATGGGTTTCGAGCACCTGACCGATGTTCATACGACCAGGGACTCCCAGCGGATTGAGGATGATGTCGACGGGGGTGCCGTCTTCCAGGAAAGGCATGTTCTCGACGGGAACGACCCGGGAGACCACACCTTTATTACCATGACGGCCGGCCATTTTGTCGCCGGCGGTGATCTTGCGGCGTTGGGCGACCGATACGCGTACCATCATGTCGACGCCAGCGGAAAGGTCAGTGTTGTCCTCACGGGTAAAGACTTTGACATCCACTACCTTGCCGCGTTCGCCGTGGGGCATACGCAGCGAGGTGTCCTTCACGTCGCGGGATTTTTCGCCGAAGATGGCGCGCAGCAGGCGCTCTTCAGGGGTCAGTTCTTTTTCACCTTTAGGCGTAATCTTGCCAACCAGAATGTCATTCGGGCCGACTTCGGCGCCAATGCGGATAATGCCGTGTTCATCCAGGTCTTTGATGGCGTCTTCACCCACATTGGGGATGTCGCGCGTGATTTCTTCCGGACCCAGCTTGGTGTCGCGGGCTTCGACTTCGTATTTCTCGATGTGCACCGAGGTGAAGCGGTCATCCTGCACCAGGCGTTCGGAGATCAGGATAGCGTCCTCAAAGTTGCCGCCTTCCCAGGAGAGGAAAGCCACCACCACATTCTGACCCAAAGCCAGGTTGCCATTCACCGTTGAGGAGGAGTCCGCCAGAACATCGCTTTTCTTGACGTGTTGGCCTTTGACTACTGCGGGACGCTGGTCGGTGCAGGTGGACTGGTTGGAGCGCTGATATTTTCGCAGATTGTAGGTGCGCAGACCCGATTCGCCACGCACGGTGATTTGCTTGCCGGATACAGAGACCACGTCACCAGCTTCTTCAGCCACCAAAACCTGGCCGGAGTACAGCGCGGCGAAGGCTTCCATACCGGTCGAAATCAGCGGGATGTCGGGGTTAATCAACGGCACGGCCTGGGCCTGCATGTTCGAGCCCATCAACGCGCGGTTGGCATCGTCATGCTCCAGGAAGGGGATCAGCGAGGCGCTGATGCCGACGACCTGATGCGGGGCAACGTCCATGTAATTGACTTTATCCGGTGTAACCACCACGAAGTCCGAGTGATGGCGCGAGGTAATACGCTGGGTATCGAATTCGTCGAAACTATTGAGCGGCGTGTTAGCCTGCGCGATGGCGAATTTATCTTCAGCGTCCGCTGAGAGATAAACCACCTCGTCCGAAACAAACGGTTCCACAAAGATGGTGGTTTGATTGAGTTTCTTGATAGCTGGCAGCATCTTTTTAGTGATGCGCTCGCCCGAAACGGCCACAATCTCGCCGGTTTCGTTGTTTTTCAGGTCTTCGGCCGCGGAACGGCCCACCAGACGCGGGTCGTCGGGGGAAAGGGCTTTGTTGACCCTGCGATAGGGTGTTTCGATGAAACCGTACTCATTGACCCGCGCAAAGCTGGCCAAACGACCAATCAGACCAATGTTCGGGCCTTCCGGCGTCTCGATGGGGCAAATACGGCCGTAATGCGAATGGTGCACATCGCGGACGTCAAAGCCGGCGCGCTCGCGGCGCAGACCGCCGGGACCCAGTGCCGAAAGCGTGCGTTTGTTGCGCAGCTCGGCCAGCGGGTTGGTCTGGTCCATAAATTGGGAGAGCTGGCTCGAGCCGAAGAACTCGCGCAGCGCAGCCACTACCGGACGAATGTTGATCAGGCTGACCGGAGAGGTCTGGTCCTGATCGCGAATGGACATGCGTTCCTTGATCACGCGTTCCATGCGGCGCAGGCCGATGCGCAGTTTATTCTGCACCAGCTCGCCAACAGTTTTGACGCGGCGGTTGCCAAGGTGATCGATATCATCCTTGTCTTCTTTTTCATTGTTGATCATGATCATGCGGCGGATAAGATAGACGATATCCCAGCGGGACACATTGCGATGTGTCATGGGGATTTTGTCCATCAAATCCAGCTTCTGGTTGAGCTTGTAGCGCCCCACCCGCTCGAGATCGTAATGCCGCTGATCGAAGAGCTGTTCTTCCAGGAACTGCTTGGCGTTATCCAGAGTGGCGGGGTCGCCCGGGCGCATGCGCTTGAAGAATTCGATCAAGGCAGCTTCAGCGATGGATTGGCCGGCAGAAAGGTCCCAGGGAGGTTCCTGGCGGAAAGTCGAGGGGATGAAGAGCCGCTCCGGGTTGTTATCCACATCCTGGAACAGCGCGATCAGTTCCTCATCGGAGCCATCTTTGAGGGGGGAGTCTTGCAGCCCGTCGTTAATGGCAGCCAGTGCGCGCAGGAAAATAGTGATGGGCACAGTGCGCTTGCGGTTGAATTTAAGGATCAGGTAATCGTTCTTGCGAGTCTCGAATTCCATCCAGGCGCCGCGATCGGGGATTAACTTGGCGGATGCCAGACGGTGCCCGCTGGTGCGGTCAACCGGGGCTTCGAAATAAACGCCCGGGGAACGGATGAGCTGAGAAACGACCACGCGTTCAGTACCATTAATAATGAAGGTACCCTTGTCGGTCATCTGAGGGAAGTCCCCCAGGAAGATATCCTGCTTGATGGGTTCCGGGACGTCCGGACCTGCCAGCAACACAGATACATATAAGGGGCAGGCATAAGTCAGATCACGCTCGACGCATTCTTCAATCGAATGCTTGGGATCGCCAAACCAATATTTGAGGTCCCATTGCTTCGATTCGGGAGCCCGGCTGGGGAAGTACAATTTCATTCCCTTGTTGTAGGACTCAATGGGAGATACTTCATTGAATAAATCACCCAGACCTTCTTTTTTAAGCCGCTCAAAGGAATCGAGCTGAACTTCGATCAGG
>DATBWK010000315.1:0-5213 GCA_036514835.1 Bellilinea sp. | reverse complement strand
TCGGCAATCGCGTTATTCCCTTTCCATAATTCACGCGCCATATCCGTCTCCTATGCTCCTGCCAAAACTGCACGTTTGGCGCGCAGATCTTCGCGATATACGGTGATGGCGGCGTCGGGGCACACGATGGCGCAAATGGCGCAGCCAGTGCAGCCATCTTTGACCAGCGATGCCGGGTGATAACCCTTGGCTGTGATGCGGTTAGGGTCCAGCCCGATCACTTGCTGCGGGCAGGCTCCAACACATAACTCGCATCCTTTGCAGTACAAATCACTGACCACAATTCGTCCCTTTGGGGGCATCCGTTTCCTCCTATCAGGAATTACAGGAATTAAAAGCAAAAAATAGGCCGCGATGTTCGGTGCAGGTTAATTATGCCGTCGCTTGCACAAAATACATAGTGTCAACCGTCACGATGGATAAAAACATACATCCTCGAATTTACTATTATGATGGTCAATTTTGTCATATTGTGGGAATTAGGAGAGGATTATGTGAGATCCTGAATGCCCTCAGGTTTTTGTGTCATCCTGAGCGCAGCGAAGGATCTCGCTTTTCTTCAGTAGAGATCCTTCATGCCCCTCGCTCAAAGATTCGCGTTTCTATACATTTCACCGGGGCACTCAGGATGACAAACAGCTAATAATATTGATTGAACTGACGGCGCTTAACCCGCCTCCCGGGGTTTACAGGATTATTATGATACAATTGATCTTAATTAAGGACACCTATGGCTATCGACCGCTTTGGACGCAACATCCACTACCTGCGCATCAGTCTGACCGACCACTGCAACCTGCGCTGCGTATACTGCATGCCGGAGGATATGACCTTCCGACCCAACGCCGAGATGCTGCAGGATGACGAGATTCTGCTACTGGTACGCCTGTTTGCCGACCTGGGTTTTGACAAGCTGCGGCTGACCGGCGGCGAACCGACCGTGCGCAACCATATCGTCGACCTGGTGCGTGAGATTGCCGCTGTGCCAGGCATCAAATCGCTTTCCATGACCACCAACGGCGTGCTGCTTGGCAAACTGGCGCAGCCGCTCAAAGATGCCGGGCTGCAGCGCGTCAACATCAGCCTGGACACGCTGGATACGGTACGCTTCAAGAAAATCACCCGCTGGGGATCCTTCGACCAGGTGTGGGAAGGCATTCAAGCCTCCGAAGCCGCCGGACTGACGCCGGTGAAGCTCAACGCGGTGGTGGTGCGCGGCTTCAACGACCAGGATATCGCGCCCATGGCAGCGCTGACGCTGGACAACCCCTGGCAGGTGCGCTTTATCGAGATGATGCCGTTTGGCGGCGCCACCGAGCTGCAGACGCACCAAATTGTCACTGCCGAAGAGATGCGCGAGAAAATTGCAGCCGAGTTGGGTCCTTTGACGCCTGGCAACAACGGCAAACTGGACGGCGAGGCACGGATCTTCCGCCTGCCGCATGCCAAAGGCGAGTTGGGCTTTATATCATCGGTCACCGCACCGTTTTGCTCCGCCTGCACCCGCGCCCGCCTGACCGCCGACGGCAAATTACGCCTATGCCTGCTGCGCGATAAGGAAGTGGATTTGCTCACGCCGCTGCGCCAGGGCGCCACGCTGGCGGAACTGCGGCAAATCGTACTGGACGGCGTGTGGGTTAAACCGTGGGGTCATGGGTTGGCAGAGGGGGACTTTGCCACCAACCGGGTCATGAGCGAAATCGGGGGGTAAAAGAGAGTGACACGTGACACGTGTCAGGTTTCGGGCTGCGATATGCGCCGGAGATAGGATTCTCAAACCTCATCCGGCCTGTAGGGTGTGCTTTCCGTAGGACTCTGTAAGAGTAGCGCACCATTATTTTAATTTCCAGGAGAATGGCGCGCTTCGCTTAAAAGGTCCTCCGGAAAGCACACCATTCAGCGCCCCTACTTCTTCGGTGATAGGTAGGCTAATACTATACTTTCGGCTACGACTATTGTCCGGCGAGGTGCGTATAATACATGTATCCGTTTTCACAAACCTCAGGAAAATTATGATCCGTACTGAACAGCTCTCCAAGTATTTCACGACCCGCAAGGGTCAACAGCCCATTCGCGCGGTGCAAGATTTGACTCTCGAGGTGCGCGAGGGCGAGGTATTCGGCTTCCTCGGGCCAAATGGCGCCGGTAAAACCACTACCGTGCGCATGCTCACCAGCCTGATCGGCCCAACCGCCGGACGTGCCTTCATCGGACGCTGGGAGGTCGGCAAAGACGACCAGAACATTCGCCGCACCGTCGGCATTTTGACCGAATCCCCCGGCATGTACGAACGCTTGAGCGCCGAGCGCAACCTGTCCATTTTTGCCAACTTGTACGACGTTCCGGACGTCCCCGGGCAGGTAGAAAAATACCTGCGCATGTTGGGCTTATGGAACCGGCGCTTTGACGAGGTGGGCAGCTTCTCCAAGGGTATGCGGCAGAAATTGGCCATCGCCCGCGCTCTGCTGCACGAACCGCAGGCGCTCTTCCTGGACGAACCCACCAGCGGCCTGGACCCGGAAGCCGCCAAACTGGTGCGTGATTTTATCGAGGAGCTCAAATCGCTGGGACGCACCATCTTCCTGTGCACCCACAACCTGGACGAAGCTGACCGATTGTGCGACCGCATTGGCATTTTCAAATCCCGCCTGATCACGGTTGATACCCCGGAGAATCTGCGCACCAAATTGTACGGACGCAAGGTCGTATTCCACCTGGCAGAGGTGAATTCTGCCTGGCTGGTAGCTTTGCGCGCCCTGCCCTTTGTGCAGGACATCCAGTCGGTGGACAACCGTCTGGTGGTCAGCCTGCCGGACCCCGAGGGCCAGAATCCGCTGATCATCCGCCGCCTGGTGGAGTTGGGGGCAGAGATCCAATTCGTCGGCGAGCTGCGGCATTCACTGGAAGATATTTACCTGCAAACCATCCAGGGCGAAGGGGTATAGGAAGGGCAACATGAAACATATTCGAACCATCATCGCCAAAGAGTGGATGGAAGTATTCAAAAACAAGATGGTGCTTTTCACCACCGCGCTCATGCCGATCTTGTTCACGGCGATTCCGTTGGTCATGGTGAAAACCACTTCCGGCAGCGTGTCAGCGGGCGGCTCCAATGCGGACGTACCGGCGCTGTTTGCCCAGATGTGCGGTCAAATGAATGCCGGTGACTGCCTGCAGATTTACCTGATCAACCAGTTCATGGTGCTGTACATGATGATGCCGCTGATTATCCCGATCACCATCGCGGCTTACTCGATCGTCGGTGAAAAGACCACCCGTAGCCTGGAACCGCTGCTGGCGACCCCCGTGACCACCGAGGAGCTGCTGGCTGGCAAGGCGCTGGCAGCCGCCATCCCAGCGATTGCCGCCACCTGGATCTGCTTCGTGATCTTTTTGCTGCTGCTGCCGCTGGTAGGCGCAACCGAGGCTGTTCGGCAATACGTGCTTGGCCCGACCTGGCTGCTGGGCATTATCGTGGTCGGCCCGTTGATGGCGGTTGCCGCGGTCAATTTTGCCATCATGGTCTCTTCGCGGGTCAATGACCCGCGGGTAGCCGAGCAAATGGCAGCCATTTTAATAGTGCCGGTACTCGGACTGCTGTTTGGGCAGGTCGCCGGCCTTGTCGTTATTAACTTGCAGTTGATGTTGATCGTCATCGCTGCACTGGTTGTGATCGATATCGGTCTTGTTTATCTCGGCGCGCGCCTGTTTCAGCGCGAGACCATTCTCACTCGTTGGAAATAACTCAATACTATGAAAACACTTCCCCTGTTTCGCTTTATCAGCGGTTTATTGCTGGCAACCGTCCTGCTACTGACCAGCTTTGGTTTCGTCTTTGCCCAGGATGGCTACACCATTCATATGAACCGGGATTTCGGTTTTGGCAACGGCTCGCAAATCCGCGGCACCTTTTCCATCTCCCTGATCGGCACAGAAGAAAATGTGTCCGCAGTAGTCTTCAAGATCGATGATCAGGAACTGGCGAAAGTATCCCAACCGCCATTTAAATTCCAATTCAATACCAACAATTATCCCAGCGGCACGCATAACCTTTCAGCTGTGGTGACATTGAAGGACGGGTCAACTGTAACCACACCAACCCGCACCTACCAGTTCGCGACGGCGGAAGATGAAGGTGCCTTCATGAAGGAAATCCTCTTCCCACTGCTGGGGGTGTTGTTACTGATCATGGTAGTGGGCGTGGGGTCGCAATTTCTGGCAGCGCGCAGCAAACCAGCCGGCGGCCCGGAGCCGGGCACGCAGCGCAATTATGGTTTCACCGGCGGGTCGATTTGCCCAAAGTGCAACCGACCTACACCGATCCATCCGTTGGGATTCAATCTGGTGGTCGGCAAATTAAGCCGCTGCGATAACTGCGGCAAGTGGAGCATCATGCGCCGTGTGCCAATGGAAATCCTGCGGGCTGCCGAGATCGCTGAAGTCAAAGCCGATCGGGCTGGCGCGGCGAGCATGGAAAAAAGTGAAGAGGAAAAGCTGCGCGACCTTTTGGACAATTCGCGCTATACCAAGGATTAAATTAGGGTCAGTAGCGCAAGTTCGCGGTCTACCCTGGCACCGTCTGCCAGGACAGGTGTGCGCCCCCTTGTGAGGTCACTTGCGTACGCAAAATGGAATTTTGCGCTACATCAGGCCAGGCTCTCGATCACCGTGGCTTCGCCCTGCCCAACACCGACGCACAGCATCGCCAAACCGTAATAGGGTTTGGCGGTTTGCGCTGCGCGGCGCGTCATTTCATGCACCAGCGTGGTGAGAATGCGCGCCCCGGAGCAGCCCAGCGGGTGCCCCAGCGCCACTGCTCCGCCGTTGACATTGACGATGTCTTCGGACAGGCCCAGATCGCGGATGACCGCCAGAGACTGGACGGCAAAGGCCTCATTTAATTCGACCAGGCCTAACTGGTCGATGCCGATGCCGGCCCGCTGCAGAGCTTTGCGGGCAGCCGTGACCGGGCCAATGCCCATGATACGCGGCGGAACGCCAGCCGCGGCGGAGCTTAATACCCGCGCCAGCGGCTTCATACCCAGTTCGGCGGCCTTATCCGCGCTCATTACTAGCAAAGCTGCGGCGCCATCGTTCAAGCCGGAAGAATTGCCGGCGGTCACCGAACCGTCCTTGCGGAAGGCCGGTTTGAGCCTTCCCAGCGACTCGAGCGTGGAATCGCGCCGCGGGCGCTCGTCCTGGCTGACGATAAT
>DATBWK010000314.1:0-2365 GCA_036514835.1 Bellilinea sp. | reverse complement strand
CATGGCAGGGACGCGCCACTTCACCGCCGGTGTGATTCTGTACACCATTATGCGGATGCGCGGCGCGCCGTCGCCCACACGGGCCAACTGGAAGAGCGCCGCGATCGTGGGGCTGCTGCTGCTGGCAGGCGCCAACGGGTTGGTCAGCTGGGCGGAAATCACCGTACCCTCGGCGGTGACCGCTCTGCTGGTGGGTTCGGTGCCGTTGTGGATGATCCTGATCGACTGGATTAGCGGGCGTTACCGCGATAAATCCAAACGGCCCTCGTGGCTGGCCTTTGCCGGCGTGATCAGCGGGTTTATTGGCATCGCGCTGCTGGTGGGTCCGAACGAGATCGCTGGTCAGCGGGTGGATCCGCTGGGCGCGGCGGCTTTGCTGATTGGCGCGGTGCTGTGGGCAGGCGGATCGCTATACTCGCGCACAGCCGATTTACCAGCGTCACCTTTGCTCGGAACGGGCATGGAAATGATGATCGGCGGACTGGGATGCTTCATCATCTCGGGGCTGACAGGGGAGTGGGGCCGGCTGGATCTGGCGGCGGTGTCCACCTCGTCGGTGACCGGCTTGATTTACCTGATTGTATTCGGCTCGCTGGTGGGCTTTGCCAGCTACACCTGGCTGCTGCGGGCGGCGCCAACAACATTGGTGTCGACCTACGCCTACGTCAACCCGGTGGTGGCTATTTTTCTGGGCGTGCTGCTGGCAGACGAGGTCATCAGTCCGCGCATGATCCTCGCGGCAGTGATCATTCTGGCGTCGGTGGCGCTGATCACGTTTACCCGCCAGCCGGTAAAAGTCAAGGCACCGGCAGGCGCGGTCAGCGATTAGGCGGGTTTGGCCGTCATGCGGTAGAGAATCCGGTCGGATTCTGCCACCTGAACCGTTTCGACGATTTCCCAATACGGGCTGAAGGCGGCTTCAAAGCCTTCCCGGGTGAAGTCTGGGAATATGTCCTCGCGGCTGGCCAGCAACAATTGCACCTGTGAATCGCTCTTGGGCACGAACTCGATGATCAATGACTTGCCAAGAGTGCTGAACCAGGCGGCAATGCGTTCCAACGGGGTATTGTTGCTCAGCGCCAGGTGATGGATTAATGCCAGGGAAAACAGCAGGTCCGCGGGTCCGCGGGCAGCCAATGAGCCGCGCTCCTGATTGGCCCAGCCAACCGCCGGGCTGGGATTGGTGAGATCCTGCAAGAGCGGGAGTAGATTTTCCTCTTTTGTTTGCCGGACGTGCAGATAATTATGCTCGACGGCAGCCGGGTCAATATCAAAAGCCAGGGTCCGGCAGCCGCGTTGGCTGGCAAGACGGCTGAAAGCGCCGTTATTGGCGCCTAAATCCCAGACAACCTGCGGGTTGATCTGCTCGATCCAGCCGGAGATAATTTGAGATTTGTGGTCAAAGGCACGGCTGGAATAATTGGTCTGGTTGTAATAATCGCCCCACTCGGTGCCGGCAGGGGTCCAGGTCAACTTCTTGATGGTATTGCGCAGATCGTCCACCAGGCCCAGCAAGCCTTCCTTACGCAGCGAACCGCGCGGCTGGGATTGTGTTTTGGCTGGATCCTGATAGGCACGCTGGGCTCGGGCGTGCAAGCTGAGATGGACGAACAGGCCTGGTTTCAGCCAGGATTTTGATCCAAGCAGCCGGGCTGCCAGGTCCAGCGGGATGCCATCCAGGTGAATGCGCAGCAATTGGCTCAGGCGGATGTCTACATGAGCCATCAAGGCCAACGGCGCCAGGAAATGCTGGCAGAATTGACGGTAACCGTCCCAGATTTGACCATCCTGGTAGGGATCGAAGGACAGGGTATCGATTAACACGGGTTTGCCGCGCAAGAATTGGATGTTATAGGCACTGGCATCCTTGAGGATCATCCCAGCAGCGAGAGCCTTTTTTTGGATGGACAGGGTGGTCAATGCCGCGTCTTTGAGCTGGCTAAAAGACCACTCATAGGGGTAGGAAATAAACGGCACCGGCTCGGGATGCAGAATTTTATGAACCCGGACCGGATCGAGCGGCTCGATTTCGACTTCCTGGTGGGGAATCAATTGACCGGCTTTGACCAGTTTCTGGTATAAGCCGGAATTCATCATCAGATCGTAGCCGGCAGCGCCGCTGTGGTTGACCTGCCGGTAAAGGACTCCGCCGCGTTCGAACAGCACCCCGTCTGGATCGCGGAAAGAGGATGCGAGGACCTGGTCCTCAGTCCTGGTCATCGAGCTCGTCTGATTCTACCGGTTCCGTCGATTTGGTAAACACTGTGCGGATTTTTCGCCAGAAAATACGGATAGCAACACCGATTCCAAGCAGGCTGGCCAAAGCCAGCTGCAGCAGAACTGAACCGCTGCTGGGGTCAAGGTA
>DATBWK010000313.1:0-22474 GCA_036514835.1 Bellilinea sp. | reverse complement strand
GTTGGGCCGAAGAGGGCTCCATATCGGGGCATATTTACCCATTCGGTCTCCTGCAAGACCTGAACATCAGCTCGCTGCCTGGCGCAATTGTCCAATCCCATACCGCGGTCATCCGCAGCTTGTACATCAAAGGGGTCTGCGATTACGGCGCCACATTTGCATACTCCGGCGACCCGCGCACTTCCAGCGCCGTGATCAACGACCTGCCGGATGTTGACCAACAGGTTATCGTCCTCTGGCAGAGCCCGCCGGATATCCCCAATCTCAATTTCTCGACCATCCCAGGCATGCCGGACCCGATTCGCGCCAAGCTTGTCAGCGTTCTGGTCGATATCGTCAAAACCGAAGACGGCAAAGCGCTGCTATCGCAGGCCAACGGAGCCTACGACATCCAAGATTTGCGCGTGGTCGACGATTCTGTCTATGATCCGCTGCGCCAGGCGGTACGGCGCTCAGGCATTTCTGCCAGCGATTGGCCCGGCCGGTAAAACTGCGTCTGCCGGCGTGGTAAAATCACCGCTATGCTGCGTCGAATATTGCGATTCCTAACACGTGTTGTCCTAACCCTGACTGCAGCCGCATTGCTTGTCCTTGGCTTGCCTACGATCATTTCTGAATTGGTTGCCCGACCCCGCACAACCAACCTTGAAAAAGCGCCAAACATGCCGGTTGCCATTGTATTCGGCGCCGGGTTGAACCGCGATGGTCGGCCAAGTCCTGTGCTGCGCGACCGTATTTCGACTGCCGCAAATTTATATTTCGCTGGCAAAGTTCAGAAATTATTGATGAGCGGCGACAACCGCTTTTTGGATTACAACGAACCGGGCGCCATGCAAGCCTATGCCCTGGAATTAGGTGTACCTGAATCGGCGATGATCCTGGATTTTGCCGGAAGGCGCACCTATGACACCTGTTATCGTGCGCTGCACATCTTTGGTGTTTCCGACGCCCTGGTCGTTACTCAGGCCTATCACCTGCCCCGCACACTGATGACCTGTGCCGGCCTGGGGCTGAATGCCATCGGCGTGACGGCGGACCAGCGGGAGTATAACCCGCGGTCAATGGCGCGCTGGCAGATTCGTGAAATCCCGGCAACGCTGGTTGCCTTTTGGGATGTTTATATCGCCCGCCCGCTGCCAGTGCTAGGCGACCCGGAGCCAATTTTTCCTGCTGCTGCCGGTGACTAAATATTCATACATCGAGGTATCCATGGATCGCGTAACTGCATTAGCCATCGTACAGGAATACATTAAAGCCCCGGGATTGATTAATCATATGCTGTGTGTCGAAGCTGCAATGCGCTTCTACGCAGAGAAATATGACCAGGATGTTGAGTTGTGGGGTGTCACCGGTCTGTTGCATGATTTCGACTGGGAGGTCCATCCAACTCTAGATGAACACCCCACCGCTGGCGCAATCATTTTGCGTGAAAAAGGCGTTCCGGATGAAATTATCCAGGCGATTCTCAGTCACGGCGTGAATACCGGCGTCCCGCGGGACACATTGATGCGTAAAGCCCTCTTCGCCTGCGACGAAATTACCGGTTTGATCACCGCCGTAGCCCTGGTTCGCCCTTCCCGCTCCCTATATGATCTGACATCTTCCTCGGTCAAGAAGAAATGGAAAGATAAAGCCTTCGCAGCTGGCACCAACCGTGAGGAAATGGCTGAGGCTGCCGAAGATTTCGGCGTTGAACTTTGGGAGCATGTGGATAACGTAATTTTGGCTATGCGCAAGGTTGCGCCTCAACTGGGATTGGCAGGATAATTGCAACTGTCTGGTTGATTACTCCGTTACCCCCGCTGGAGGTGTTCAACCATGACAATTGAAGGAAAAGGGTTTTTCATCTGGAAAGTCCGCGATGCTGAAGGCGGAGATCCAGCCAAAATAGTCGCTGCGGCGCAAGCCGGCGGCTATACCCACGTCCTGCTTAAAATTGCGGATGGCCAGTATGCCTACAACCTGGACCGCAATTCCAACACAGATCTGCTCGCTCCGGTCGCCGATGCCTTGCGCACCGCTGGAATCAGCGCCTGGGGTTGGCATTATGTTTACGGCTATAACCCCGGAGCGGAAGCCAACATCGCCGTTCAACGGCTGCAGCAGCTCAACCTCGACGGCTATGTCATCGACGCCGAGATCGAATACAAGCAGCCAGGGCGTGTAAATGCCGCCCGCCATTACATGGATCGTCTGCGCCGCGCCTACCCCAGCCTGCCCATGGCGCTGAGTTCCTTCCGCTTCCCCTCTTACCACCCTCAACTGCCGTGGAAGGAATTCCTGGACAAAGTGGACTACAACATGCCGCAGGTGTATTGGGAAAAAGCGCATAATCCCGAACCGCAGCTGCAGCGCACCCTGCGTGAATTTGAAGCCAAAGCGCCATTCCGCCCGGTGATTCCGACCGGTCCGGCTTACCGCACCGGTCGTTGGGCGCCGTCCATCGAAGACACCAACAAGTTCATGGACACGGTCAAAGGACTTGGCCTGAAAGGCTGCAATTTCTTCTCTTGGGATGAATGCCGCCGCGACCTGCCGCATATTTGGGACGCTGCTGCCGCCTACCAGTGGAATCCGCCTCCCCCGCCTCCACCGCCTGCGCCAACGCCGGAAGTACCTGCTCCTCCTCCGCCTGCCCAGCCTGCTCCGGATATCATTGAGGAGTACTTCGGCGCGCTGAATGCCCGTGATCCAAACCGCGTGAATAATCTATACCTGCCGGACGCCGTCCACATTACATTCGTGCGTTCGGTACGCGGTTCTGAAGCGCTGCGCTCCTGGTATTCCAACTTGTTTACCCAGCTACTTCCCGAACCGACCTTCACCCTTACCGGCACTTCCGGAAAAGGCAATTCACGCCATTTCACCTGGACGGCTGCCTCGCAAAAGGGTCGCGTCAACAACGGCAGCGACACTTTCGGACTGCTGGATGGCAAGATCGCCTACCATTATTCCTTCTTCCACGTGTCGCGCTAAATTTCTATTCCAACCACAAATAGAAACGGGACGGGTTGAACCCGTCCCGTTTTATATTAACTTCAATCCATCGTTACGAGGTTGTTTTTGGTTTCTTGACTGGAGTTCTGGTGGATTTTGCCGGCTTTTTGGCTGCTGGCTTTTTTGACGCTGGTTTGGTTGCTCCAGCCGCCGGTTTTTTAGCCGCTGTTTTGGTTGTTCCAGCCGCCGGCTTTTTAACCGGAGGCTGTTTGGTGGTTGACGCAGGTTTGACTGCCGGAGCTTTCCCCGCGGGTTTTGCCGTGCTTTTGGTAGTTGTTTTTGCCGCTGTTTTTGCCATGGGCTTACTGGCTTCCGGTTTTTTCGCTGCGGGAGAAGTTTTACCAGCCGGTGCTGGAGATTTACCAGCCAATGTAGTTTTTTTACCAATCGCTGCGGCTGTTTTGCCAGCCGGTTTTGGCGGTGTAGCAGCAACTTTCGTACTGGTTTTCGTCGGAGAAGTTTTGGCGGCAGTTTTCTTCACCAACGTGGTACTGGCTTTCGGTAAAGTCGTGGGTTTCACGGCTGGCTTCTCCCCAGCCGCTTTTGCCACGGGTTTACTCGCCTTGGCTGCAGGTTTTTTGATTGGTGCTGCTTTGGTTGTGGCAGGTTTTGGTTCAGACCGCGTCCGTTTCGGCTGCCCATCCAGCGGTAAAGCCAGCTGATCGGCATGCGGCTCAGGTGCGGTAACCCGCCTGGGCTTCTTCACTGCGGCTCCCTGGCGTTTTTCCCAGTAAGCCAAGCCGTCTTCGATGACTGTCAACCCGGTGACCTGGTCGCCTGGTTTTAATGGAACCAATTGTTTGGCAGTAGATTGCCGCCGTCCCGCGGGAATTGCGCCGATGGTTTCCACTTTGCTGGCAGCGTCTTTCATATCAATAATAATTTCCTGACCCGGGTGGGAATAGACCATCCCGGTTAGTTCCCCGCCTGTGGGCGGTTTACAGGCAATGGCACCCTGTCCGTACCGCCCTTGAATCGGCAATTGCACCGTCGGCAAGCGCCAGGCTTTGCCATCCCTGCCAACCAGCAGCAAATCAAACTCCGCCTTAATCCGGGCTGCACCGCTGACCTGGTCGCCAGCTGCCAGTTTGATCCCATTGACCCCGGCTGCCACCAGTCCCATCGGTCGAACATCTTCTTCGGTAAAGCGGATGACCATGCCTTTCTGCGTCGTCAATAAGATTTCTGATTTTCCGTCGGTCAAGACAGCCCAACCAATTTCGTCGCCCGCATTCACCTTGGCGAGAGTAAATAGCTGCGTAGACGGGCCGGGCAGGTCGTGCAGGCTGGATTTTTTAACCAGTCCGGCGCGTGAGACGGTTACGACATATTGCTCGTCGCTTTCATCAAGACGAGCTGGTGCCGTGAACAATTGCACCAGCTTTTGATTATCCTCAAACGGCGATACTTTTCGCAGCGGCAAACCATCCGTAAAGTTTTCCACCTCCGGCAGCGATTGAACCGAAATGGCTGCTGTCCGTCCGTCACTGGCGACCAGGTAGAGCGTATGGTGTGTGGTGGTGGCGTACACCCATTTCGGTGCGCTGCGGCCGCTCCACCGCGGCAGAACGTCTCCCATGGTCCGTCCGATGATTCCGTTGGCGGTCACTCCGACCCAAACGCCCAAAGTTGGCATCAGGTCGGAGGTTGTCAATAGATTCTTCATCTCCATACCGTCTTTGAGGGCCACAATCTGGGTGCGGCGGCGGTCGGCATAAGCGGATTTCATGGCTTTAAGCTCGTCGCTGACCACCTGGCGCAGCTTCTTCGGCGACTTGAGCAGGCTCTCCAGCTCCGTGATTAATTCCTGGATTTCCCTGTACTCCAACTCGATCTTGCGGCGCTCCAGGGCTGCCAGACGGCGAAGCTGCATTTCCAGAATGGCATTGGCTTGAATTTCGCTCAGCTTGAAGCGTTTCATCAATTTGGTGCGGGCATCGTCCACATCCTGCGCTTTGCGAATCAGGTTTATCACCTCATCCAGGTTGTTGAGCGCGATGCGCAGCCCCTCCAATATGTGAGCGCGGGCTTTTGCTTTAGCCAGGTCATGTTCGCTGCGCCGCCGTACCACGGTTATGCGGTGCTCGAGGTATACCCGCAGCGCCTGTTTGAGAGACAGCATGTGCGGCTCGCCGTTGACCAGCGCCAGCAGCGATATGCGGAAGGTTGATTGCAGCGGAGTGCGCTTGTAAAGGTCGCGCAGGACGGTTTCTGTTGCAGCTACTTTATTGAGCTCGATGACGATGCGCATCCCCTGGCGGTCAGACTCGTCGCGCAAGTCGCTGATGCCGTCCAGCCCCCCTTCGCGCGCCAGTTCCGCGATACGTTCGATCAAAGAGGATTTATTGATCTGGTACGGCAGCTCGGTGATGATTATGCGGTTTTTACCGCGGCCCATCTCTTCCAGGTGCATCTTGCCGCGCAGCGTAACTTTGCCGCGCCCGGTGGCGTAAGCTGACAGCAGGTCCTCGCCATTGTTTTCATGCAGGATAATGCCCCCGGTTGGAAAATCGGGACCTTTGACAAATTTCATCAAGTCGCTGACGGTGACGTCTTCCTGCGCTTCCCATCGGTCGAGCAGGTAGTTCAAAGCGTCCACCACTTCGCCTAGGTTATGCGGTGGAATACTGGTCGCCATGCCGACGGCAATGCCGCTGGCGCCGTTCACCAGCAGGTTGGGAATGGCTGCTGGCAGCACGTCCGGCTCATTCAGCGAGTCGTCAAAGTTGCGGGTGAAGTCGATGGTATCGCGGTCGAGTTGGGTCAGAATGTCAACCGCGGCGGGAGTCAGGCGGGCTTCGGTATAACGCATGGCAGCCGGCGGATCGCCATCCACTGAGCCAAAGTTGCCCTGTCCATCCACCAACGGATAGCGCATGGAAAAATCTTGCGCCAATCGCGCCATAGCCTCGTAAACGGTCTGGTCGCCATGGGGATGATATTTACCCAGCACTTCACCTACGATACGGGCCGATTTTTTGAATCCCGAATCCGCCCGCAGCCCCATGTCGTACATCCCGTACAAAATCCGTCGCTGAACGGGTTTAAGACCGTCTCTGGCGTCTGGCAGCGCTCGCGCCACGATGACACTCATGGCGTAGTCCAGGTAGGATTGCTGCATCTCCTGGTCGATATCCACCCGCTTTACCAATCCGATTTCCATAATAAACTCCTGCCGCGCTGCCGTGGCGATGGAAGATAGTTTTATTCGCGCATAAGTTTATCACGCTTTAGCCGTCAGAATTCCTTACACGGTTGTCGTTAGTGCCTCCCGCTACATCCTTCCATTTCACGATAACAAAAAAAACCCCGAGGGCTAGCCCTCGGGGTTGATGTTTCTGAAAAACCAGTTTATGAGCTGGTGATGTTGGTGATTGAGATGCGCGAGTTGTCCTCGACAAAATCACTACTGGTGAAGCGCCCTTCCTGGAAGCCTGTTCCAGCCGGGATCAGCTTGCCGATGATCACGTTTTCCTTCAAACCAAACAGCGGGTCGGCTGTGCCGGCGATGGCTGCCCCCGCCAGTACCTTGATGGTATGCTGGAAGGAAGACGCTGATAGCCACGAATCAGTGCTCAACGATGCTTTGGTAACGCCAAGTAAGATTTCCACATACCGCGCCGGTTGTTTGCCTTCCGCCACCATTTCTTCGTTGCGGCGGTGGATCTCCAACCGGTCGACCAGGTCCATCGGCAGGTAGTGCGTATCGCCTGGGCGAATGACCTGCACGCGGCCTAACATCTTGCGGATGATGACTTCGAAGTGCTTGTCATTGATGTTCTGACCCTGGGCACGGTATACCTTCTGAATTTCGCTCATCAGGTACATCTGAGCCGCTTCGCGGCCTTTGATGCGCAGGATGGTGTGCGGATTCAGGGACCCTTCGGTCAACGGCTGACCAGCTTCCACGTGCTCGCCGTCTTTGATCAGAATACGTGAGGTGCTGGGGATTTCGTCCTCTTCGACCTCGCGTTGTTCGTAGGACACGACCACTTTGCGGCCATCGATGCGTACCTTGCCGGTATGCTGAGCTGCGATGGTGGCTTCGCCCTGTGTGGCGATTGGATCGCCCAACGAGACAGCTGTCTCGTCCTTGGCGGCAATCTCCCAGGATTCGGGTACTTCGTACTCGTCGCTCACCATTTCAGCGTGCTCAACCCGAACCACGCGCTGTTCGGTAAACTTTTCCGATTGGATGATATGCGCCACGCCGGATATCCGGGTAATGACCGCCTCGCCTTTCGGCATGCGGCGCGCTTCAAACAGCTCCTCTACGCGCGGGAGACCCGTGGTGATGTCGCCGCCCGCCGCCACACCGCCGGTGTGGAAAGTACGCAAGGTTAGCTGCGTGCCTGGCTCGCCAATGGATTGGGCAGCCACAGTGCCTACCGCCGAACCCAGTTTAACCAATTCACCGCGTCCAAGGTCCATGCCGTAGCAGCGCTGGCATACCCCATGCGAAAGCTCGCAGGTCATTGGCGAGCGTACTTTGATATTTTCGATACCGGCATTCAGTATGGTCTTGATCACTACATGATCCAGCGTCACGTTACGTTCGGCTAGAATCTCGCCGGTCTTCGGATCAAGCATGCGTTCAGCTGTCATCCGTCCGTACAGGCGCACGCTCAACGGTTGACCGGCGACGTCATCAGCTTTCTTAATCCAGATGCCTTCGGTGGTCTCGCAATCCTCTTCATTGATGATCATGTCCTGGGCGATATCCACCAGGCGGCGGGTCAGGTAACCAGCGTCTGCTGTACGCAGTGCGGTATCTGCCAGACCTTTACGTGCACCGTGTGTGGAGATGAAGTACTCCAGGGCTGTCAGGCCTTCGCGGAAATTGGATTGAATCGGCAAGCGGATAATACGTCCAGCCGGGTCAGCCATCAAACCGCGCATGCCAGCCAGCTGCGAGATCGGGCCGAAACCGCCCTTGGTCGCGCCGGAATTGGCCATGGTCGCCAGGTTGCCATTAGGATCCATGCCGCGGCGAACAGCATCGCCGACGTCCTTGGTGGTTTGCTGCCAGATTTCGATCTCGCGTTCGTTGCGTTCCTGTTCGGTCAACAAACCGCGGCGGTACGACTTCTGAACAGCTTCGATGCCTTCATTGGCTTTCGCCAGAATTTCCGGTTTTTCGATCGGCATGGTGATGTCTGCCACGGCGATTGTCGAACCGGAACGCATGGCATATTCAAAGCCAATGTCCTTGACCGCGTCTGCCGTCTCTGTGGTGACTTTTTCGCCGCAGATGTCGTAGACGCTGGCGATCAAATCTTTCACACCGCCTTTATCAAGCGGCATGTTCTGGAAGCGCATTTCGTCCGGCAAAATGTAATTGAACAGCACCCGGCCAACCGTCGTTTTGACAAACAACTTCTTGGCTTCAGGTAAGCGGTTGTTTTTATCATCGTAGAACGATTCCACATTCACTTGAATGCGGGCATGAATGTCCAACTGACCCAATTGGTAGGCCAAATTGACTTCGTCAATACTGGCGAACATCCGGTCATTACCCATGTGGTCCCGATCGTCTACCATGGTCAGGTAGTAAACGCCAAGCACCATGTCTTTCGAGGGGCTGATGATAGGCTCGCCGTCTGCTGGTTTCAGCAGGTTGCGCGACGACAGCATCAGGTTGTTGGCTTCCCATACTGCCTTTTCGGAAAGCGGCACATGCACAGCCATCTGGTCGCCGTCAAAGTCCGCGTTGAAGGCGGTTGTCACCAACGGATGCAACTGAATGGCGGAACCTTCGATCAAAATGGGTTTGAAGGCCTGGATACCCAGACGGTGCAAGGTTGGCGCACGGTTGAGGAGCACGGGGCGCTCTTTGATGACCTCTTCGAGCACTTCCCAGACCTCGGGGCGGTTGCGCTCGATGAAGCGGCGCGCGCCTTTGACGTTGGCGGCGTAGGAGTGATAGACCAGTTTTGCGATAACAAATGGGCGGAACAACTCCAGAGCCATGGTCTTGGGCAGGCCGCATTCGTACAGCTTCAGTGTCGGGCCAACCACAATAACCGAACGGCCGGAATAGTCCACACGTTTTCCCAATAGGTTGCGGCGGAAACGGCCCTTCTTGCCTTTGAGCATGTCGCTCAGCGATTTCAGTTCGCGGCGTCCGCGGCGGGAAAGTGCCTTGCCGCGCTGCGAGTTGTCGATCAGGGAGTCGACTGCTTCCTGGAGCATGCGTTTTTCGTTGCGCACGATGACATCCGGCGCGCCCAACTCGAGCAGCCGTTTTAGACGGTTGTTGCGGTTGATGACGCGGCGGTACAGGTCATTGAGGTCGGAAGTGGCGAAACGGCCGCCGTCGAGCTGCACCATGGGACGCAGATCGGGAGGAATGACCGGTAACACAGTCATCACCATCCATTCCGGACGGTTATTTGAGCGGCGGAAAGCCTCCACGACCTTGAGGCGGGTGGTGGCTTTCTTACGTTTTTGTTTGCTCTTGGAGGTCTTGACCTCGTGCCATAAATCTTCGGCCAATTTTTCCAGGTCAAGCCGGCGCAGGACGTCGTAGAAAGCTTCGGCGCCCATATCGGCGCGGAAGACGTTGCCCCAGCGCTGTTTGAGTTCGCGGAAGCGGTTCTCGGTCAGGAACGTGAACGGGCGCAGCTCCTGGAGCTCGTCGCGTTGCCGTGAATTATTGTTCTGTGAAACGTTGGATTGATCTTCCAGCGTGTTGCGCAGGCCTTCCATTTCGATGTCAGCCTGTGCGCGGATCTCTTCGATCTGCATCTTGATCACTTCCAGATCGCGCTGCAGTTGATCCTTAAATTCGCTTTCCAGTTCGTCCAGCCGTTCTTTGACGACTTTCTGCACGCGTGAAATCTGCTGCGTGGAGATCGTCTCGCCGGCGGCGGCAATTTCAACGCTGGCTGCGCCAAATACAATGGCTTTGGCCGTGGAATTGCCAACTTTTTCCTGCAGCTGGCGCTCCAGTGACTGGCCTTCCTGTATGACCGGCTCGAGTTTTAGTGCAATTTGCTCGTCACGGCGGGTTTCCATGTCCTGCTTGCGCTGGTTCAGTTCGCCGATCTTGCGGTCGCGGCTCTGCTTGACTTCCAGAATGCGAGCGTTGATCTGCTGTGCCTGCTCGCGCTCGGACAGGTTGATCTCGTCATCCAGCCGTTTCAAAGCCTTTTGGCGGGCATCCTCGTCCACGTAGGTGACGATATACTGCGCAAAATACAACACACGATCCAGATTGCGGCGGGAAATGTCCAGCAGCAGACCCAGATAGGAAGGAACGCGGCGGGTATACCAAATGTGTGCTACCGGAGTCGCCAGGTCGATGTGACCCATGCGCTCGCGCCGAACCGATGAACGCGTTACCTCGACGCCGCATTTGTCGCAAATGATGCCCTTATAGCGCGGGTTCTTATATTTACCGCAATAGCATTGATAATCGCGGGTAGGGCCAAAAATGGCTTCGTCGAACAGGCCATCTTTTTCCGGCCGAAGGCGCCGGTAGTTAATTGTTTCTGGTTTGAGAACTTCACCATACGACCATGAACGAATCGTATCTGGCGAGGCCAGGCTGATACGAAGTGCAACTAAACTTTTCGTTTCCACTAATTTGCCTCCTCAGACTGCACCCGGGGGGTTTAAATGAGCATCGACGCTGGTGAAATATCTCTCAGCGTAAAAATTGTATTAGAAGGCTCCCTGGACACACATGCAAACTTGAATTATACCACAAGAGATCAATACTTCAAGTGATTTTTTGACCAATTTTGAACAATATTCGATTTTCTCGGTCCTTTTTCGATACCTGAACCGTTATTCATAACGCCGTGAAGATTTATTATACCCCTTTTATTATAATTTCCATGCCGTATTTTCAATTTTGGCTGGTGGGAATGAATCCCAGATCGCTGCCGGTCGGGTCGATAAACCTGAAATCAAGAATTCGGACGTCGGTACCGAGTGGAAACCGTCCCACTGAAAAATGATATTCGCCATCGGAAACCACCGGATATTGTTCTTCTGCGGCTTGCATCACCGCCACGGACTGATTGCTGCGAGCCACAACGAAATAATCGTAGTTGTCACCCACCCGCTGGCCTCCGGTGACAACAAATTCATTCTCCTGCAAATTCAATCTTCCGGACCAATTAATTGGCGCATACCGGTCAAATGGCACTTGCCGGTACCCGGTCACCTCTTGAGTACCACTCGTCTCAGTAACCAGGATCAGGTACCGGCCGTAATCGGCCTGGGCGACCAGTTGTTGACCTTCTGCTGGCAATTCATCCACAATTTGGACAGGTGTGCGCGTGTTTTGCATGAAACCCAGAGCAAACAAGGCGCAAAACGCCAGAATCGCCACCGCAAGGAACAACTTAAAGTAACCGCTGGTTCCGACCTGTGGGCGGTTGGTGATCCGGTCAACTGCGCGGCGTAGTCCGGGTATCAGCAAAGACATACTGAAAATCACGAAAGTCAGGAATACTCCCAGCACGTTCAGGAGCAGGTCGTCGATGTCGAATACGCGAAACACCAGCAGCAGTTGCGCAGCTTCAATCCCAAGTGTTACCAGGAATCCTGTTCCAATCACCGGTCCTAAGTTGCGGTATCGCCGGAATAGAACTGGTAAAAATACCCCAAGCGGCGCCAAAAGCAATACATTTCCCAACAGGTTTTGCTTGACTCCTGGTGCGTCCAGATATCTTAGGAAACGCAGAGTCTGAGCCAGCGGCACAAGATTGGCGCCGCTGAAGTCAAAATCAAACAGGACGATTTGCAGCGGAGCCAGAGTCAGGTAGAAAACCACCCAGCCGTAAAGAAAAAACAGGTTGAGGACGATTTCTCGCAGCCAAAACACGCCGGCTTTCTTGTTGGCAAGCAGGCGGTAGCCGATCCAGGCGGCTAGACTGATGAAAAATATAAAAGTGCTATTGAGCGAGAACAATGATGATTAATTCTTCCCTTGTGGCATACCAACCAGCGCCTTTACCCCGGATTGCTGATTGAGTGGAATTTCAATGGTGAACTGGCTGCCTTTACCAAGCTGACTTTCCACCAATACCTGCCCGCCATGACGTTCGGCAATGTTTTTGACGATGGCCAGGCCTAGCCCGGTGCCGCGCTGCTCATGCGCTTCCCGCCGTCCGCTGCGGTAAAACTTTTCGAATAGCCGCGGCAGGTCGAGCGGCGCGATGCCAATGCCGGAGTCGCGTACTTTGAACACCAGTTTATCACCCTGTACCGCCACGCTGACAAATACTTCTCCGCCGACCTTGGTGTACTTGATGGCGTTGTCTACCAGATTTATCAATGCCTGTTGTACTAATGCTGCGTCCGCGGTAACTTCGGCTGGCGTCTCGCCCTCGATGCGGGTAAACAACAGCATGATTTTCTTCTGGTTGGCCTGCGGAGTCAACTGGGCGATGACCTGTTCGACCATGGTATCCGGGTTAAGTTTGCCCAATTTTAATTTAATACCTGATTCCAGGCGTCCCAAATCTAACAGGTTGTTAACCAGCCGGCTCATGTCCTCGACACCAAGCACCATTTTGGCAACATAGCTCTTTTGCTGGTCGTTCAACTCGCCGACCATGGGAATCATGGTGGTGTAGCCGCGCATGAGCGCCAGAGGTGACCGCAAGTCATGGCTGACGGTAGCGACAAAGTCGGATTTGACCGAATCCAATTCCTTATAGTGCGAGACATCCCGTAACACCGCGACTTTGCCCAGGCGTTGATTCTCACCCATCACCGGTGCAACCGCGGCATGATAAATCTTGCCGTTCGCTAATTTGATCTCGCGCGTGGCTATACGCTGTTCCATCGGGCCGCTGAGCAGATTGGCCAGCTCAGGGGATGAAACCACATCCTTGGCTGGATTACCGATGGTCGGCGAGGTGATCAACCCGGAGACCTGCATGGCTGCCGGATTAAGCAACAGCAAGCGGTCCTGATCATCAAACACCATCACCGGCTCCGGGTTGGAGGTCAATACCGCTTCGAGCCGTCGCCGGCCGATTTCCGCGGAAGCGTACAGGCGCGCATTGGCAGCTGCCACCGCGGCCTCGCCAGCCAGGGTGGACAGAAAACGCACTTCCTCATCGGCAAAGCGCCTCGGTTTGGGATAGCCAATCCACAGTGCGCCATAGTAAGTGTTTTCATGATACAACGGCAGTGAAATCAGCGCAGCCGGGTGCATTTGATGGTTCAACGAGGACAGGCGGCGCACTCGAGTGGTATTTTGAATGGTCAACACATCCTGGGTGCGCATCAGATCAAAAACCTGGCTGTCAAGGTGGGCAAACTGCTCAGCATCCTTGCCAGCTCCCACCGCGACCAGCTTGTCGCCGGCGATGTCCATGCGCACATCCTGGATCAAGACAGCCCGGGCTGAAATGGCATCTTCGCTCAAAGCTGCTTCCAGGATCGGCTGAATAGCCTCTTCGATATCCAATTTTGCCGCCACGCCCTGACTGACCGTCAACAACTTATTCAACTCATCCAGACGGGCTTTCAAACTCAAGCGCATTTGCTCGAAGGATTTCCCGAGCGTTCCAATTTCATCCACCCCGCTCACCGGAGCCGGCGAAGTAAGCTGCCCTTGTGAGATCAAGGTCGCCTGCCCCGCCAATTCCTTCAATGACTGAGTCACCGAACCTAACGCGAAGCGCAATAGCATGTAAGCCAGTAAGGTGAACAATCCCAGAATTGCCAGCAGCGGCACGGCAATTTCCAATGAAGTTTGCTGGGCAACCCGCGCCGGCATGGTGGCAACCACAGCCCACGGGCGTCCGACGACCGGTTGGTAATACACCATCTGGCGTGTCCCGGTAGCCGAAACATCATCGAAAAACTGTGCTTCTCCGTTGACCTGGTCCGCATATAGATCAGCGCCAGTCAATCCAGTCGAATCTTCAGTCTTGAACAGCACCTGCCCATTCTCGTCCAGGATGTAACCCTCGCCGCCGTCCTCGCTGAGGGAGGTTAAGGCAGTCAGGGCTGGTTGGGTAAATGGATTGATTTTCAAGTCAGCCCGGCCGAGCAGCACCCCCCGCGCGATTCCGGATTCGTTCAGAATGGCAGCCACAAAAGAGATGTTGCCGCCGGTCTCGATCGAGGCTGGGGGTACGGTATAAATTTGAATGCGAATGCCTTTAATTGCCAATCCGATGGCCAATTCTTCTTCATCGGTTAAGTCGGAAAAAGAAAAATTGGTTTGCGGATAGCTGCCCTTGATGGCTCCGTCCGTATCGAATAAAGCCAGTTGATGAAAATAGGAAACAGCCCGAATATTATCGGCTAAACGGTCGGGAACCGTTTCCTCAGGCGTTTCGATCAAATCTGGGGTGGCCATATTGAGAATCAGCGATTGCCCGGCCTCCAGGAAATACGGCACACTTTCCGCAGCCATCCGCGTGGTATTTCCCAGTCGATCTTCGATCATCTGCCGGGCTGCCAGGCCTGCCACCAGCCAATCCGCCATGGTCAGCACCATCACCAGCACCAGCACCATAGGCAGGGTGACCGTCATGAAGCGCGTTTGCAGGCTGGATTCAGCCGGAGAAGGCACCGTCCGTGCCGGACGTGGCCAAAGAACGGGTATGACCCAGTACACCAGCTGGGCAAAGATACCAGCGGCTATCACTGGAATGATTTTTACAAATATTTGCAGCCAATATTGCGCCAGCGCATAATCCAGCCGTTCTGCCAGGGTGCCAGGGATGCTCAGGAATGCGATGATGATGAAGACTGGGATATAGGCGACGGAAAGCATCACCGCGGTTGGGAATGGATTGCGTAGAACCCGGTAAAACACGGTACGGTAATTTTGCCGGACCGCAGCCCCAAACATCAAACCCAGACCGGCGGTCTCCAGCGGCGTGAACAGGTTATGAGTCACGAAGGCCGCCATAACCGCCCCGCTGATCAGACCCACCAACCCGCCGCTGGTTGGTCCCGCCATGCCGCCGGCTAATACCCATGGCAAGGCAAATAATAGGAATACCAATGGCTGCCCGGCCTCGATCGGCAGGTTTGGAATACGCAGCGAGACTTCAGTCGGTAAATAGAAGTTCAAAAAGGCCAGCGTTAACGGCGTGCTGACGATGAAGAAAATCGTCAAGCCCCACTGCTGTAACGGACTGCTGACAGAGAACTCGCTCCAGCGGGTGAATCCCCACACCAGGAATCCCGCTAGCACAAATAACCCAATCCAGCTGCTTACCTGAAAGGGTAGATCGATATATGGCTGTGAGGCGAATGGGTTAAATTCGATCAGCATGAGTTTTCAACGCTTGGTAGCGATGACAAAATTATAGCATCCCCGAACAAGCCTGCGCCTGATTTGGGTACACGAAATCGGCGGCAGGCTAGTCTCATTTTGGAGAACGCAGCATTGCCGAAATCGCAGCGGCATTTCAGGTTTTCTTCCTTCATCCAGTATCCCCCTGTTAAGTCCGTTGAACGAATTAAACCCTTTCAACCAACTGAATGGCCTTGTCCACGACCTCCTCAATGCTTAACCCTTCCGAGTCCAGGATGATCGCGTCTTCGGCTGGTCTGAGGGGAGCATGCTTTCTGCCTGAGTCGTACGCATCGCGTTTGCGCAGAGCTGCCAGCAACAAGGTAAAATCTGCTCCCTCGCCGCGGCCTGTGATCTCGCGGAAGCGCCGGCGTGCTCGTTCCTCGACGGTGGCTACCAGGTAAATTTTCAATTCGGCTTCGGGAAAGACCACCGTGCCTATGTCTCGTCCGACCATCACCACCCCGCCGCGTTGACCGATGCGGCGTTGTTGTTGGGTCATGGCATCGCGTACACGCGGGTAAGCCGAAACCTGTGATACGTTGGCTTCCACATCCGTCCGGCGCACTTCCCAGGTAACATCTTTTCCGTCAATGCACACATCGGCGCTGCGTCCGTCCTGGCAGGATGGCGGCTGAACATCAATTACGATCTGCTCCGATAGAGCGGATATCGCGTCCTCATCTTCCACATGACCAAATCTTTGCAGCGCAGCCCAGGTGACCGCGCGGTACATGAGGCCGGTATCAAAATATAAATAACCAATGCGCTGCGCAAGCCGTTCACCCAGGGTTGACTTACCCGAGGCTGCTGGTCCATCTATTGCGATGATACTCGGTTTCACCATTCAGAAAAATCCATTCTATAAAAAATATCAGGGGTTAAAGCCTGCTGCGTCCGGGAACAAATCAGCGCGCGCCCATAATACCACCATTGTCTTGCTCACGGGAACTTTTTTATACGCCGCCCATTGCAGCCACTCGTCGAAGCTCATCTGCCAGCTCGGATTGATCTCCAGGACAAAGTCCTGCCCGCGGTACGTTTCTGCCAGCTCAGGCGAGGGTTTGTCCCCGGTAATCAGCATCGCTGGAGAGGACGCCGAAGCGGTAGAGGTGACATACTTTATCTGGCTGTAATCCCTTAACGCCCAGCGCAACGCCGGGGAATCGATCCCTTCCACCACCAGTTCAAGTTCCCCCGCGACGTTTGTTTTCCAGGTGGAAAGTTCATTCACCGTGGTTTTGAGCAAATCAACCTCGTCAACCAGAGCGTCCACACGCCAGATTTGTCCGGCTGGGTTGGCGCCCAGACCTGTGTTGCCCCAGGCGGCCGAGAAACTCCACAGGGCCAACACTGCCACCAACCCCCACAACGCCCCCTGCCCGGCAGTTTCCTCGCTCCAGAACCAGCGAATTACAATGGCTGCCCCGATCAGCAGCAGAACCGGGAATATGGTTGTGACCACGCGGATCAAGGTCGAGACTTCCGGACGTGCAGCCTGAAAATAGGCGATGAAATTGAGCCAGGCAAATACCAGAAGCACCACCACGATTATGCTATACGCAATTGCTGTCCAGCGACCCTGAACTTCTGTCGTAAGCAACCCGGCCAACTGACGCGACGCCAGCGCCAATATAGGCAGGGACGCCCAGCCCGCCTGAATCATTTCCCTGCCAGGGTTGAGTAGCACCAAAGCCAGAGCAGTCAACCACCACACCGCCAGGAAGATATCCAGGCTGTTCCGGCTGCGGAACATGCGCAGCAAACCGATAGCGCCGAACAAGAACCCGATGGGTTGCGAAATCACAAAGCCAAGCAGCAAGCGCCATATGTTCAGATCGCCAGGTTTCGACCAGTTGATAAAGTATTGGGCGAACCCGTTGAAAACGGAATTCAGGCCGTTGGGGATGATGAACAACAGCGTGCCGCAGGCCAGTGCCGCTCCGCCAAACCAAATTCCAGCGGTCTTCCAGTTGATTCCCTCAAAAATACCGATTTCTTCGGCTTCATCCTCTTCGCTTTGGATTTGCTGCGGTTGGAATACCAGCTTATACAATGCATAAGCGGCGCCCAACCCGATGGCGCCCAGCCAGAAAGCCGGCCCGCCCAGCAGTGCCAACGCTGTGAGAACCCCAAGCAGCCTGGATTTCTTGTTGACTAATGCAGCCAGCGCCAAAATGATAAATAACCCGGCTAACGTCATGCCGTGCGCCTGGCGGGATACCGCGGTCCAACCGGCGTCTACAGCCAGTCCAAAACACAACAATAAGGCTGCTTTTTCGCCCAAGTGCCTTCGGAACAACCAGGGAGTCAGCGCCAGCGCTGCCCCGGCCAATGCCGGCCAAAAACGGGCGATACCATCACCCGCCCCAAACAAGAAAAACCAGGCGGTCGTCAGCAATACATAACCGGCTTCGCCGCCGATCAGGTGTTCCCCGCCCTGAGCGCCAGTCAGAGCCTGCAGCGCGTTGATCGCCTCGGAGTTGGTCAGCGGCAGCCTGTCGAGCAAAACAAAGCGCAGCAAGAAAGTGGTGACGCTGGCAAGGATCAATACCAGATATTGAGGTTTTAGGGAAATTGTCCTTGATTTCATCATGGTGTCACATACTCGGTTAATGGCTCAGGCTGCGAATTATCCCCTGGTACCTCGTAGATGATGACCGCGGCGTTTTGGTACACCACCCTGGTGTTATTTTGGAACTTGGATTCGTCCACGCGGTAAGTTGCCCTTTCCACTGGTCCGACGTAGATATAACGAATTTTATACCGCTCCGTGATCACTGAGACATCCTCCCAGTTGTTGGAGGTGTACAACAATTCCAAGTCTCCGCGCCGCGAACCAATTTCCTCTGCACCGCCGCGCCATTGCCACTCATGACCTTCCCAGCCCAACAGAGTCGGCTGACCGCTATGAGTCGACACCCGCGCGGTGTCCGGATTGTAGGAGGCGCCGACCGTTTCTGCCACCACTCCAATAGGCGCAGTCTGCAGCCAGTTGAAGGCTGCCAATTCGTCCGGATTATATTTTTGCAGGTAGGCTTTACCGTCCAATGTCAGTTCAGTCAATGGTCTTCCCGGCAGCCCGGTCTTGGCGCTGAGCATGATGGTCGGGTAAACCAGGGCAGCAGCGATCACCAGCACCCAGCCGGTTTTGAAGACAACATTGCCAACTCCGCGCAGGTTACGCCACAGAATAGCTGTGGCGTATGCGGCTGCCAAACCCCACACCATCCAGGTCTGAAAATAAAACTTGAAAATCGTGTTAAGTCGTGTGCCGAAACCATCCCTCAGGTAAAAGAATTCGGGCAGCAAAGTCAGCCCGGCGCCAGCCAGAACCAACATGGCGACGAAGGCATTCACAGCGCGCTGCGGTTCGAGAGCGGGAGTCTCTTCAACCGGAGTCGATTCAGCTGTCCATGGTTGCCGGCGTGCGGTTGATAGCGCAGCCCAGGCAAAAATGATAACAACTAGAAGTACCAGCCAGGTGACTGGATCCGTAATGCGCCGCAAGATAGCCGCCTGCAACAACTCCGCACCGGACCCGCCCTGGGTGCCGAAAAATGCGGTCACGGCGGAAGACAATTTGGCGCCGCTCACAGCCATTGTGCCGCCGCGCTGCTGCCAGCCTTGCCCTAAATTCAAAGCTGCTTGAAACAGTAAGCCAACTGCCAGCATCAATACCCACAGGCTCGCCACCACTCCAAGACCCGCCGCAAGCCCGTTGCGCCAATCTCGGCGGTCGATCTTGCGAATGGCTGTGATCAACCAGGCCCCAATCGGAAACAGGAGCGGCAGGAACATGACCAGGAAATACACGCCGCGGGTGTGGAATGCCATGCTTGGCAGCAGCCCGCCGGCCTGAGACGCAAAGCCGATATAAAACGGTAGGTAGAGGATGGCGCCGGCTATGCCGAGCAGCAATCCAATTTTGATGAAATCGCCGACGCGCGCCCAGCCCCAACCATTTTGAGCGGTGCGGTGCCAGGTGAACACCGCGGCAAACAGCGCCACATAAATTGGAAAGTCCCAGGTGTTTAGGAAAGACAGGCCGCCTAAAATGATCGCTGCCGGCCAAAAGTCAAATGTCCGCAGCCAGGTCTGAATTTGCACGCCGTCAATTTTTTCGCCGAGTCCGCGGTACGCCAGGTTGAGTGCCAGCCCGACCGCCAACAGCACGAATGGCATGGCTAATACATGGGGATGCAGGTCAGCCAGTAGATAGGAAAAGAATGGAAATTCATCAATCACTTCGGTTGTGCCGCCGCCTAACGGAAAGTCCTGCACCACCCGCGAACCCATCCACCACAACCAGCCGCCGCGCTGTGGCAGCCAGCCAAACGGCTCTCGCGGCGCCACGTTGATTTCTTTGATGTTCAACCATGTCCAGAATTGAGATTGCAACTGTCCGTTGCTGCCAGCCGACCAAAACAAGCCACGGGCATGCATCACATCCAGTAACCCGCTCATATTGCTGACAATCAGAATGAAAAGCGGCGCCAGCAGCGCCCAACCGGCTGCCAGTCTTGGTTGCGCTTCATAGTTCGGACTGCCTGTGCGGGCTAGCAGGTTATAAACTATTCCGTAGGCACTGACTGCGGTCAGCGCGAACCACATGGCAATCGCCAGGTTGAACGCCACGGAGGTGGCTGTGCCCGTGACGTGCACCAGCATCGCCACCATAACATAGCCAAAGTAGTAATACGAAATGGCATAACCGGAAAGCCAGGGATCATTGGGCGGGAAACCCGGCGACCGCAGGATGGAATTGATAAACGCCAGTTCCATCGGCTTTTCGGTGAAGTTGACCTCTGGATTGGCAGCCCGCACAAATGTCCAGATGGCAAACGCCAACAGAAATAGCACTTCACTGGTGATCACCAGGCGTTTATGCAGCTTGATCCAGCCCCACACCTCGCCAAGCTTGCTTTTTCCGGCGATCAGGCTGATTCCAGCCAGGAGCACCAATGCCAACAGGACCCCGCCGATGTCATTCTGCAGAACGCCTAAATATGTCAGCAGCCAGAAGATGAAACCCCAGCCCAACAACGCCAATGGACGCGCCAGGTTGTAGCCGCGGTCCGGTAAAAAGCGCAGCAACCGCTGGGCTAACGGCAAAGTCAGCCAGCCGGCGATGGAAACGACCAGGTACCACCACAGTACATCGATCACAGTTCATCCTCGTTGGGGGTTAATGACTTCGGCCAGGTGAAGGTGCCGTCAGCTTCGGGCGAAAAAGGCAGGACCTGCGTTACCGCGTCCAGGTTGAGCTCGCCGTACAAATGCGGGAATTCCTGCCCATCGGCGATCGGTTCGTAGCGCAGTTCGGCTGCCAGCTTCTGCGGATCAAGGATTAATAGCACCACGTGCTGATCGCCGGGGAAAAACTTGTTGGCGGTTCGCAGCAGCTGCCTGCCGGTCGAAAAATGGATAAATCCTTCGCTCCCCAGCGACCCGGTGCGGTAGGAGCCATTTTCAAGCGCGTCAGCCCATTCCGATTTGAGGGCAATATGAAAAATTCTCGCCGGGCGCTTCACTTCACTCATTGCAACACCTCGTAAATCGCGGTGGATCCATCGCTGTATACCTGCTGCCAATATTGACCGGATCCCGCTGCAAATTTTGCGATTCCGATCGGGTCATACGTCACCTGTTCCAACTGGCCAACCATGATGTACTTTACATTGTACTTCCGCAGGAAATTAACCGCTTGATCCAGGTTGGTGGTGTTGTAGAACACAGCCACGTCATCGATACGCGCCCAAATCGAAGTATCCAGGATGGTAGCCCGCTGTTGACGCTGGTGCCAGTTCCAGCCGATGGTTGCAGGCAGCCCGGTATAAATCGAAATGCGCGACCCCCAGCGGTATTCGACCGTATTGGCTTCCACAATGACCGGTGAACCGGTAACGTTTTCCTGCAGCCAACGGATGGCTTCGTAATCGGCGTTTAATTCCAGCAGGCCATTTTGGTCGTGGTATTGCGCGGTTTGCATATACGCCATGCCGTCGAGCGAATTAGGCGCGGCCGGGCTGATGCGGTCGCGAATTTTGGATGGTGCCGCGGTCAACGGGTAGAAAAGGGCGAATACCACCAGCAGCCCAACCAATACGGTCCAGGCGTTGCGCCAGCCAGGCTTCCAGCGAGTCTCAATCTGCGGCAGCAGCCAGAACAAGCCGGCAGCCGCGCTGACCGAGAACAAGGTCCAGGCTTGCAGGTAGAACTTGAAAACCGTATTCATGCGGTTGATGTCGCCGACCAGCACGACTACTTCCACTGCCAGGGTCAGGACGGCTGCCGCACCGACCATGAACAGCACCGCCCGTTTCGCGTCCGGTTGACCGGGGCGCAGCAGCAGAACCAATGCCCACACCGCCAGGGTCAACGCCAGCCAGGCAACAGTTACCTTCTGCTGGAAGGTCAGGAATAGCACCACCACAATAAATAAGGCGACACTGGCTGCGATGACTGTTTTCCACGGTCTGAGCTTGTTCAGCGCTGAAACTGGCGTTTTTTCCATCCAATCGATGGTTTCGCGGAAAAACCAGGTGATGATGATCACCAGGAAAACGCCCCAATGGGTAAGGTAATCCGAAAGGGTGGTTTTTTCGCCCTGCCAGACAGCGATTTCCGAGTAGCCCTGGGCGTACCAGTTCTGGTAGGGTTGGTAGAGGACAAAAGCCAAGCCAGTCAATAAAACCGCCGAGCCAACCGCCAAAATCAGCCGGCGAACGCCTAACGGAAGGTTTGGCAGGATATTATGAGGAAATTCAGCATATTTCAAAACAGCGTAGACAATAGCTGCGATTGCCAGCCCGAGATACGTCGGCAGGTCCCAGGTGTTGACCGGACGTAAGGACCCGATCGTCACTGCACCCAGGAAAATGGAAATCCCGAATGGCAGCCAGCTGCCAACTTTATCGCCAATTTTCCACTGCCACTTTCCCAGTACGATCGAAAGCACCCAGCCCAGTGCCAGCAAAGTGATCGGCAGGGCGAACAGGTGCGCATGCGGATCGCCATATAGAAAGGTGAAGAACGGGAACTCCGTGATGGCATCGCCGCCTTTGACCGCCCGGCTGGGAATCCAGTACCAATCCGCTGGCGAGTACGGCAGCACGGCTCCCTTGAAGTATTCTGCTATCCCCTGGAAGGTCCACCCCATTTTGGTAAAGAAATTGGCGCCATCGAGGTTACCGC
>DATBWK010000312.1:0-12197 GCA_036514835.1 Bellilinea sp. | reverse complement strand
GCAAAGCTCGCGCGGCTGCCGGGCGCGCAGAAGCTTTCATTCGGCTGGCGGGAAGAGTTAACGGTCACTTAATTGCTCCACAAAACCCAGAATAAGGGTATTAAACACCGTCGGGTTCTCCAAACACAGGGCATGCCCCGCACCAGGAACCACCACCAACTCTGCTCCAGAAATCTCACGAGCCAGAATTTCACTGTAATAACGGCCTTTGAGAATATCCTGCTCACCCACCATCACAAGAGTCGGTATCTTAATGTGCGGCAAGTCGGCGGTGATATTCAGCCGCTGAAAACATTCAAACAATTCCACCACCGCATCCATATCCAGCCGGTCGTAACGATCGCCGGCAGCCTGGACAGTCGCCTGGTTGGCAGCGATATACGCGGATGAGAAATTGCATGGGTAGGTGACCTCGAAGAGAAGCCGCGGGTCGCGTTTACGGGCTGCCGCGGTCCACGAGTCGACTTGACCTTTCAGCACCGGCTCGGAATGGCTGACTGACGAAGAAACAATTAAGGAACGGGTCATGTGCGGGTATTTCAACGCAAAAACCAGACTGATTTCGCCCCCATAGGAAATGCCGCCGATATGGGCTCGCGGAATACCCAACGCGGTCAGGAGGGCAGCCAGGTCGTCAGCGTGTTGCTCCATGCTATACGGACCAGCTGGATGCTCTGATTGCCACATCCCGCGGCAGTCGTATAAAAGCAGACGGTGGCGCCGCGACAGGGCGGTTTTCTGCAACCCCCAGCTGGCGGTGCTCATCAGAACGCCATTAGAAAGCACAATAACCTCTGCCTCGGCCGGACCGTGCAGTTCGAAATAAAGCTCAACCCCGTTTACTTGAACTCTTGGCATTATTTCCTAAACTTTGAATCCCAGAAATACTTTTTTAGACTCATTCTCGCCGCGTTCGATGAACTCGACCGTCAAAGGCGTACCAATTTGGATGCTTTCTGGGTGCTCCATGTCCATGCCAAGAATTTGCGCAGAAATACTCGGACCTTCCTCAAGTTCAACGATACCGGAGACATAAGGATTCTTTGGGCCATAACCGTAATTCTTCATGAAGGTCGGACCAAAGTAAATGACCGAAAAAGCAGCCAACTTGCCCTTTCCTGAGAATTCGAATGGCTCCATATCCGTTGAGCGGCAATGTTGGCAGAGCAACCGGGGCGGCAAGGAGATCAGGCCGCATTGCTTACAGCGTGAACCTATCAGCCTTTTCTCATCCAACTGAGCAGTGTACGCATGGAATGTAAAGTCGAAATCACTCATTGGATTACCTCCGCTCGAAAATGTTGACCACGCAGGTCTGACCCGTACCGCCAACATTGTGGGTCAAACCGATGTTTGGGCTGCCAGGTAGCTGACGAGACCCTGCTGAGCCGCGCAGTTGGTGGAAAATTTCGATGACCTGACCGATACCGGAAGCACCCACAGGATGCCCCTTAGACTTAAGCCCGCCGGAAGAATTAACCGGTCTTGAACCACCGAAAGTTGTCAGGCCGTCTTCCACAGCTTTCCAACCTTCTCCAGCTTTGAAGAAACCAAGGTCCTCCGTGGCAACAATTTCAGCGATGGTGAAACAATCATGGACTTCCACAGCTTTAATATCATCCGGGGTAACGCCAGCCATATCATAAGCAGTCTGCGCAGCCTTACGAGCAGCTGGCAGAGAAGTGAGCGTAGGACGTCCGTGCAGTGCGGTGTCGCTAGCCTGACCGGTACCAATGATGTACAACGGATTGTCGGTGAACTGGCGCGCGAGCTCTTCACTGACCAGCAAGCCAACTGCA
Source organism: Bellilinea sp. (assembly GCA_036514835.1). Lineage (GTDB taxonomy): Bacteria > Chloroflexota > Anaerolineae > Anaerolineales > Anaerolineaceae > Bellilinea. Next base: position 10,398 of record DATBWK010000312.1, on the reverse strand, counting down.
GCGCCGTCCGAAACTGGCGAACAGTCAAATAGCCGCAACGGCCAGGCAATTTGCGGATTGGCAGTATTGTCGTGCAAAAATTCAAATTCATCTGCCCAGGTAGGCACTGGTTTGCCTTTACGGGCAGCACTGGCTTTACGCGCTTCCATGATAGCCGAGATTCGCTGGCCGAACTGGGCTTTTGCGTTGAGCGCGCCGTGCTCGTGGTTTTTGTAGCCTACCTGCAAAAGGGTCTCAGGCGTCATGCCATATTCGTGCATGTATGCGGTGGCAATAACAGCATACATACCCGGAAAGGTAAACCCCGCTGGAATTTCGTAGGAAACATCAGCTGCAGCTGCCAGGGAATCAGTAGCACCATCGGTTGACAGACCGGTCATTTTCTCGATGCCACCAACCATTACCATGTCATACAAGCCTGAGGCAATGGCCAAGATACCTTGCCGCAATGCCAGACCACCACTGGCACAGGCGCCTTCCACCCGCGTGGCAGGAACCGGATTTAAGCCAACCCAATCGGTCATGATTGGGGCTGTATGCCCCTGACCTTCAAATAACTCACTGGAGAAATTACCAATATAGACTGCTTCGATAGCAGCTGGATCTAATCCTTTATCTACAGAAGCACTCATTTCCAGGAAGGCATCCACAAATAATTCGCGGGAATTCTTGCCAGGAAATGCCCCAAATTTACTCATTCCGGCCCCCACGAGAGCAACCCCTCTACCTAATTTCTGACTGGTCATCGATTTTTCTCCTGGCTTCGAACAGGTGATAGCTATGCGTTCTTTAAGAAATCATGGAATAAAGCATTAAATTCTTCAGGTTTTTCGATATGCGGGCTATAGGCCGTATTCAAGATCACATGCTCGGCGAAAGACCCGCCATTGGCAGCATATTTCTGCAAAACATCGCGTGTTTGCTGAATCATGGGCTGCGGCGGGGCCACCTCATCACCCGGCCAGCCGGGAACATACCCCAGCTTGCCAAGTGCCGCGATATCAAACATTGAATTGTCGGCGACAATCAGGTCATGGCTGCCGCGGATCCACAGCACAGGTGGTTTTTGATCAGCCTTGATTAGATCATCCACGTCATTTCGATGGTACTTGAGCGACCAGGCGTTCACCGGGCCAAACACTCCAGGCGCAACCATCGGCCAGTTGGCAGAGGTGGTGGCGTCTCCGGGGTAACGGTCGATGCCCGTTTTTTCCATCAGCGCAGCCGCAAGGAAGTCCTCTTCGCGTGCCGCACGGAAAGGTGCTGCATAATAAAAGGTGTTGATGATATTGCGCGGCGAATTAGGATCGTCCGCGCTGCGATCTTGTTTGGTGATGCGGGCCACGAAATCCTGGTTGACCACCCCACCGCCAGAACCGGCGAAGTCCGCGAACACTGGCGTTCCCTCGATCCCACGCGTACCACCGAACCCGTAGGGTGAGACAGGGCAAATCAATGTTGCAGACAATGCCCGGCCAGGGTGGTCAGCGATGAAACGGTAAATGGTGCCGCAACCGGCCGACCAGCCCACCAGGTGAGTCTTTTCCACCTGCAGCGCATCCATTAATTCGACCAGATCGTCCACCCAGTCGCAGTAGCCACGGGTAGCGTCAATCAGCTTGTCCTCAGTCCAGCCGTAACCGCGCATATCCGGCGCAATGCCGCGGAATCCAGCCGGCAATGCCAGCATAAGTTCTTCAAAATAAAGTGCCGCCGAGAAATTCCCATGCAAGAAGATCACCGGCACTCCGTCTGGCGCACCGCTGATAAGGACATGCTGCGTCAGACGCGGGGTTTCAACGAAGCGGGAAATGATTCCGGGTAAAGGCTGCGGGATATCCATCGCGAACTCCATTCATCCATCAAAATATCTAACCGGGCAGGGAAATTCCGGCAACAGCGACACGTGGGACGATTCCCAAACGGTGCGCTTCATCACGCAACCAACTGCGGAAATCCGGATGTGCAATGCGGATCAAAGCTTCCATCCGGTCTCGTACGGATAGGCCTTTAAGCTCCGCCACGCCGAACTCAGTGACGATCGTGTCTACATCCTGACTGGGCACGGTGACTTCTGCGCCTTCGGCCAGGATCGGGACAATTGTAGAGATTTGCCCATCGCGTGCTGTGGAACGCAGCGCGATGATACCTCGCCCGCCTTCCGAAAGTTGAGCACCGCGGTGGGTATCCAGCTGACCGCCTGTGCCGCTGAAATGCTTATACCCGATACTTTGGGAACACACCTGCCCGAAGATATCCACCTGCAGGGCGGTGTTTACGCTGATCATCTTATAGTTGCGCCCCACCACGTTCGGGTCATTGGTAACCCGGCCCTGTTGGAACTCAACGCCCAGGTTCAGGTGCATAAAATCGTACAGTTTTTGCGTTCCCAGCGCAAAGGCGCCAACCATTTTTCCCTGCCACATGCTTTTTCGCCGGTTGTTAACCACACCAGCTTCGTAAAGATCCACCATGCCATCCGTGAACATTTCAGTATGGATGCCAAGATCGCGTCGGTTGAAGAGGTAGGGAGTGATGGCATTGGGAATTCCGCCAATTCCAAGCTGCAGGGTGGAGCCGTCTTGGATGAGATCGGCGATGAAACCGCCGATCAAGCGCTCTGCCTCCGATGACGGCGCTGCTGGCAGCTGGTACAACGGCACATGATTTTCCACCAACACATCCACTTCGTTGAGGTGAATCTGCGTGTCACCCAGCGTGAACGGCAAGTTTTCATTGATTTCCAGGACCACCAGGTCAGCGGCTTCGATCATTTGTTTTTCCAGCACCAACCCCAGCGAAAGCGACATAAATCCGCGGCTATCCGGCGGGGTGGCAGTGCCCCAAAACACATTCAATTTTCCTTTGGAGGAGATTAACTTATCAGAAGAAGCCCTGTGCAAGTTATTTGGCGTATAGGACATGCGGCCCAGGGAGTGCACCTTACGGTCTGTCGCTCCATAAAACCAGTTTTCAGTAAAGAAATGCGGAACTACCGCTGGATCACTATTGAAGGAGTACGAACGCAGCGGGAGACACACCCAGATTTTGACATCATCCAGCCGCCCGGCATGCATACCCAGTTCAGCCAGCAGACCCGGGGGCTCCGAACCAGCCATCGCCACGCCAATCGTCTGGCCGGATTGGACCAGCGAGACAGCCTCCGGAATGGTGCGCAGTTTTTGTTGGTATAGTGTTTTAGGGTCCATACACCGCCGCCGATACGTGTTAGGGCATGATAAAGGCTGATCCAGCCTGGTTATAACCAACGCCGGAGCCGATGAAGGCTACCAGGTCGCCGGATTTAATTTTGCCTAGCATGCGGGCATCGTCGAATACCATGGGGAGGCAGGCTGAACCGGTGTAACCCCATTTATCCATGATCCAATGGGTCCGTTCCATGGGGAGCCCGACCTCATCCATAACCAGCTTGATGCTGTTCAACCGCACCTGGGTGAACAGAGCAAAATCCACATCTTTCATTTCAAAAGGAGCGTTGGCAGCCAGTTCTCGTATGCGGGCCGGCCAGCCGACATGGTTGACTTCCGGGGGGAAGGGCGTGACCAGTTTTACCTGGTGCCTTCCTGCAGCAACCGCTTCAGCCGTAACCGGTTCATAGGTACCGCCGGCATAAATTCCCCAATGCTTGTGGTAGGAACCGTCGGCAAAGAAGGTCGAGGTGACAAATCCCGGCTTATCGGAAACGGCCAGAATCGCAGCACCGGCACCATCGCCATAGAAAAAGGAGATAACGTCATTCTGCCAGTCGGACAATTTATGCATCATGTACGCGCCAATCACCATAACGTATTTCATATGGGGATTGGTGGCCAATAAACCGGCAGCGATATTTAAGCCGGTCGGAAAGGAGGCACAGGCACAGCCAATATCAAAGGAGCCGGCATTGACCGCACCCAGCTTGTGTTGTGTCACCACCGAAGTGGCTGGCGTGATGTAATCCGGGCTGTCAGTGCCCAGGATGATCATATCCAGATCTGATGCCTGTAAACCGGCATCCTTCAGGGCTGCTTTCCCGGCTTCCACAGCCAGATCCGAAGTAGCCCAGTCTTCCGGAGCATACCAGCGGGTGGTAATGCCAGACGATGCCTCAAATTTATCAATCACCTCGCCAAATCTTTCGCGCATCGAAGCATTGGATCGCTCGATGGGAGGAAGATAATGTCCGGTGCCAACTATCGTTGCATTGCGTGTCATGTCTCAAACTCCAGGCCTGAATTAAGTACCGATGACGATGCCGCCGTCCACGCTGATCGTCGCCCCGTGAACATAGCTGGACTCGTCGCTTGCTAACCATAGGAATGTATTGGCAATTTCTGATGGGTCGCCCAACCGGCCAAGCGGGGTACGCGATCGCATACCCGCCAAGACCTCTTCCGGCATTTTTTTCACCATTTCAGTCATGATGAAACCAGGCGCTACTGCATTAACACGGATGCCAGATCGGCCGAGTTCGCGAGCCCATACTTTGGTCAGCCCTATTACGCCCGCCTTGGTGGCAACATAATTACTTTGCCCGATGTTGCCGTATAGCCCAACAACGGAGGAAGAATTGACGATCACACCGCCGCCCTGTTTAATCATGTAGGGGGCAACTGCCTGAGCACAATTGAAAACGCCTTTTAGATTAACATCCATAACCAGGTCGAAGGCGCTTTCTTCCATCTGCTTGACAAGCTGGCCATCCTTGACCTTAACAAACATGGCATCGCGCGTGATGCCAGCGTTGTTGATCAAAACATCGACGCGGCCATAACGGGCAATCGCTGCATCCACCCAGGCCTGGACTTCAGCCCGGTCGGCAACGTTGACTACCGTAAAGCTGGAATCAGGACCGAGTTCGGCAAGCAACGCCTCACCTGCTTCTTTATTGACGTCACAAAAAGCTACTCTCGCGCCTTCCTGGGCAAAACGCTGGGCGGTCACCTTGCCGATGCCCGCCGCTCCGCCCGTGATAAGGCACACTTTGTCCTTGAGTCGCATTTGCGTACCCCTTTCAACCGAGTGATTGGTGTGATGAAAATTATTGGGTTTTCAGACTTATCTTGATTTTTGCTGGAAAGGTTGGCTGATCAGTTGGCCCTGTAATCCCGTCTATATTCGGGTCTGGCTGCCCTTCACTTACAACATCGTTTCGATGATTTTCCAGCGGAGAGACAGGCAAGCAGGGATATCTGCAGCTTGCCCTGTCTTAATCTTAACAAAGCAGAGTTACAAAGCAGTTACAAATCAGGATATCCGTCGAACTTTCACCAATTCAGAAAGTAAAAGACGGGTTTCGTCGGAGGGCGAAACACCTAATTCGGCTTCCAGCACCTGATCGAGTCGATTATAAGACGCCTGAACCTGGGCCAAATTACCTTTTTTAGCGTAAGCATGCATTAACGAGCGGTAAGTCGGCTCCCACAATGGATCACGAGCCAGCGCCAGGTTGCAAATTTGAATGACCTCATCCCAGGCGCCGCTTGCACCATAAAGACTTACCACCCGGTTTACAGCGGACATGTACAGGCGGCGCAAACGCTCACGTTCAGGGATCGCCCAGTCGTCATACCGGGAATCCGGTAGAAAATCATCTTCATAGAGTTCCAGCGCATTCTTGAGACTTTGCAATTCGTGCCTGCTACCGGGTTCCACCCGGAGATTGTCCTCGAAGTCGTCGCTATCAACCTTGATATGGGCGTCGGGGTTAAATCCATACATGTTTTCATTACGCACCACGAAGAAGGCCGGGGCAGTTTTCTGCCTGGATGGCTCCAGGGCATGATTCAAAGCATTAAGCGCAACCTTAAAGTCGCGTTGGGCTGGCTCTGCCGGTAAATCTGGCCAAAGAAGGTCCACGATCTGATCGCGAAGCAGCCACTGACCGCGATTTGCCAGTAGCAACAGAAACAGCTGGCGCGCCTTTTCACGCTGCCAATCTCCCTGATTAACCTCCACATCACCGCGCCACACAGCCAAATTTCCCAGCGTACGCACCCACAGGGTATATCCCGGATGTGTAGTGAATTCGGCTGCACCGAGTTGCTTCAAGATCCGAGAGACGGTTTCCAGCTCGATTTTTCGTTCTCTGGCTGCCAGCAGCAATGGGATGGTCGTTTGATCATCTTTCAACCCAAGCAGCGAACGTTTGGTGAACAACATCTCATAGCCAAATTGGTTGACCGCTGGCAGCATTTCAGCCAGGATGTTCGTGGCGCGGTTTATTTCAGCGCTCCACCAGGCGTTAATCGCCCGCCAGAGCATAGCCGCACACCAAGAAAATAAATCGCCGACCCTCTGCATTCCAGCAGCGGTACGTAAAAGCCAGTACTCAGCTTTATCAGCATCTCCAGCCAACACCAGACTGGCGCCCAGACTGGTACGTGCCAAATCGCCCACCCATTCATCGCCCGCCATTTCCGCGATCAAATGCGCCTGAATCCCCTTCCTTTCTGCGGCCTCCAAATTACCGTTGAAACCGGCAACCCGGCTGAGACCCCATAAGGGTTCGACCCCTACTCTGGCTACCTTGAAAGGATTCACCTGATCGATGGCACGCTTATAATGGTCTTCCGCTTCCTCCAATCGATGAGAGGCCCAGGGCTGATAGTGAACCAGCTGCAGCGCATGGCCCAGGCGCATATGTCCAACCGCTTCCACGAAGTCCGACTGCAGCTGCATCCCGACCTCAATACCATCGCGTGCGTACTTCTCTGCCAGCGAACCTTCACCCAGCATCGAGTAAACCAGCGATAACAGCAGCATAGTCTCTCTGTGGAAACGTTGCGGCCGTAAATGTCCGGTAATCCGCTCTTCGGCAGCCTGAGCTTCCAACAGGTCGCGTGCTTCGATTAAATGACCCGTACGCAGCAACCGCCGACCTTCCAAATAAACATCGTTCGGGCTGGTCTCAGCCCGCAGCAGCTGAGCCTCACGATGAAGGGATTCAGCCTGGTCTGGGTGGCCCAGGTTGAGTTTATTTTCAGCCAACTGATCAAGCAGTGCGGCTACCTCAATACGGTGTTCCTGCGGCTCGAGTAAACGCAGGGCTTCTTCTAGCAGCGCGTCCGCTTTGAGCGGGCGGATTGTGTCCAGGTACACCTGCGCTTGACCGCGTAGCGCCAGGCTTCGACCATAATTTTGATTAAGGCGCTGGAACAGGCCTTCGGCGATAACAAAATGATCCAACGCTGCATCAAATTCTGCTCGCAGGCGTAACGCATCGCCAATCAACAACTGTAAATGAGGTCGTCCTTCCAACATCCCTTGCGGTAACCGGCCGATCCAGTAGGTCAAGCTTTCCAGCCGACCTGTACGCACCATTTCTGGACCGACTTGTTCAAGCAGCACCGCTCCTTCTTCCACCTCTCCGGCTTTAAGCAGATGAAAAATCGTCTCTTCCGAGCGGTTGGTCTGGGCAAAATGCCTGGCTGCCTGGCGGTGCAAATCCTGTTCACGGCTGAGGTCCTGCTGCAGCCGGCTACGTAGGAAATCCTGAAACAAGCGCTGGTAGCGGTAAGTATCTCCACCCAAAGCATCAAGGAATAAACCGCTTTCGTGCAGCCGCCGCAAAATACTCAGACTGTCGCTGCTGCCGCGCAGGGCATCGCAGACGGGACCGTCCAGCCGGCGCAGAACCGAAGTGGTAATCATAAAATCACTGAGTTCATCCGGTAAGTGTGCCAACACTTCCGGCGCCAGGTATTCAAAAAGACCTTCCAAAGTATCTGGCACATTCTGCAGCACATCCTGCAGCGTACGGTCCGACCCGCGTTCCAGGCTTTGACCCATCATTTTTAAAGCGATCACCCAGCCTTCCGTCTCTTCAGCTAATTGCTGCGCCTGATCTGGCGTTACGGGAACGCCGAGGAGACTGCTGAAAAGCGATTCGATCTCGGCTGGGGTGAAAGCCAAATCCATGTGACTGATAGTGTTCAGATGCCCCTTGATGCGCCAACGGTTTAAATCCAAGTGTTCTGGCATCACCCGGCTTGAAATGACAAGGTGCAGTAAAGGAGGCAGGTATTGAATAAGCTGGGCGATAAGCACGCCGATTTCCGGCACATCTTGAACCAGGTGATAGTCATCAATGACCAGCACCGCGTCCGTCCTAAGATTGGTTGTCAGAGAGTTAAGCAGGGGTGTGAGCACTGCCGGAGATGCCCGTCCCCCGTTCTCTTCCAGGATTCGAAGCGCAGCCTCTCCATAGATTTCATTCCGCTGATGGAAAGCTGAGATCAAATTGACCAGAAACAACAGGGGATCGCGGTCGGGTTCGGTTACGATGTACCAAAACAAGGGATCGGCGAGATCCACCAATCCCGAAAGAGCAGTCGTTTTTCCATAGCCGGTACCCGCCACCACAAGAGTTAACGGGTAATCAAGCGCGTTTGAAAGGCGCGCTTGAATACGCGGTCGTTGTAAAATGCCCCGGCGGTGCCGCGGAGCCACCAGCTGGCTTTGGATGACCAGGTCCCTGAGAGCCATACTAAGTTTAAATTGTATGCCAGTTCGAGTTGTTTGGCAAATCGGCTGCTATTCGTAGCGCAGCGCCTCAACCGGTTCCAGGTTGGCGGCGCGGTTGGCCGGGTATAGGCCAAAGAACAGACCCACAGCGGTCGAGAAAATCGTCGCCAGCAGCACTGCATCCAAGCCGACCACCGGAGTAAACGGCGTGCCGGAGGATGCCGCGATGCGCCCGACGATAAAGGCGATTAACCACCCCAGACCGATGCCGATCAACCCGCCAAATAGCGAAAGCAGCGACGATTCGGTCAAAAACTGGATCAGGATGTCGCGTTTGCGCGCGCCTATTGCTTTGCGCAGCCCAATTTCCCGCGTGCGTTCGGTGACCGACACCAGCATAATGTTCATGATGCCAATTCCGCCCACCAGCAGGGAAATAGCGGCAATGCCGCCAAGGAAAATGGTCAGCACATTGGTGATGGTTTGGGCGGTCGCCACAAAATCCTGCTGCGTGAAAATGGTGAAGTCGTCTGCACCCAGCTCTGTGCGGTGGCGGGTGCGCAAGATCTGGCTGATCTCGTCGCTGGCTGCCGGCACCATTTCGGCGCTGACAGCTTGCACCAGAATGAGGTCCACCCGCTCACGGCTGCGGCGGATCAAGCGCGCCTGGGCTGTGGTGAACGGCACCAGCACCAGATCGTCCTGGCTGCCGAAGCTGCTGCCGCCTTTGGGTTCCAGAATACCCAGCACGCGGAAAGGCTGCCCTTCAATGCGCACAATTTCTCCGGAGATACCTTCGCGCCGGCCAAACAGCTTATCCGCCACTTCAGGCCCAAGCAGCACTACCGAGGCGCGTCCAAGCAAATGCTCTTCATTGATGAATTCACCCTCCAGAAGGCCGTAGTTGCGCACTTCCTCGTACTGCGGGGTGATGCCGGTGATCTGTGTGTTGGCAGTTTCCCCGCTGAAGGTTACCGTGCCGTTCCCTTGAATCGCTGGGGCGACCGCCGCGATGGACGGCGCCTGGAAGGTGTCTGACAGGGCTTCCGCGTCTGACAGCGTCAACGGCTTTTCGATGCGAATGTCTTCGGTGAAGTTGCCGGAAAAAACAAACAGCAGGTTGCTGCCCAGACCGCTGATCGAACCGGTGATGGTGTCCTGCGCGCCTGTGCCAACCGCCAGCATGGCAATTACTGCGCCTACACCAATGACAATGCCCAGCATGGTCAAGCCGGAACGCAGTTTGTTAGCGCTCAGGCTTTCAATGGCTTCCAAAATTGCCTGCCACAGATTCATACCGGCTCCTCGACCACCAGCCCGTCGTACAGACGGATAATACGCTGGGTTTGAGCTGCGATCAGGGCGTCATGCGTGACGACAATGATGGTGGTACTGCGCTCGCGGTTGAGCTTCAACAACAGTTCCATGATTTCTTTGCCGGATTTGGAATCGAGGTTGCCGGTGGGTTCATCTGCCATGATGATCGCCGGGTTGTTCACCAGCGCGCGGGCAATCGCCACCCGCTGCTGCTGTCCGCCGGAAAGTTCGGTGGGGCGGTGGGTCACCCGGTCTCCCAAACCGACCGATTCCAACGCTTCACGGGCTAGCTGCGTGCGTCCCTTGACAAGTCCGGCGTAACGCATGGGCAGTTCGACATTGGAGAGCGCGGTAGCCCGCGGCAACAGGTTGAAACTCTGAAAGATAAATCCGACTTTACGGTTGCGGATACCCGCCAGCTGATCGTTGGTCAGGTGACTGACAATTTCGCCATCAAAAATGTATTCGCCGGCCGTAGGGTGATCCAGGCAGCCGAGAATATTCATTAAAGTCGATTTTCCGGAGCCGGAAGGCCCCATAATGGATAATACCTCGCCGCGCTGAATGCGAACATTCGCGCCGCGAAGCGCATGCACTTCCTGATTGCCCATCCGG
>DATBWK010000311.1:0-11824 GCA_036514835.1 Bellilinea sp. | reverse complement strand
CCCGCACCTGATAGATCTGGATGGTTTATCCGCGCTGGCTGATAAATACAACCTGCGCGTCCCAGCCATTGGCACGGGCCAGGCCTGGGGCGAAGAAGGTTTATCCTTCACCGACCCGGACCCGGCTGTGCGGCAAGCTGCAATCGAACGCATTCAAAGCCACATCCCGGTGGCAGCCCGCTTCGGTGCGGTTATTATCATCGGCCTGATTCGCGGTCTGGTGCGGCCTGGGATTGACCATTCACAGGCCATGGCTTGGCTGGTGGTAGCCCTGCAAGCCTGCAGCCTGGCTGCCTCCCCTGCCGGCGTGCGTCTGGCTCTTGAGCCGATCAACCGCTACGAAACCACACTGATCAATAATGCCGCTGAGGGACTGGAACTGATCGAAGCCGTCGGAGCAGACAATTTCGGGCTGCTGCTAGACACGTTTCACATGAATATCGAAGAGCCGGACATTGAAGCCAGCATCCAGGCGTGCGGCAGCCGCATTTTTCACTTCCACGTGGCTGATTCCAATCGCTGGTACCCGGGCGCCGGCCACCTTGACTTTCCCCGCATCCTGAATCGGCTATACGCAACGAACTACGGTGGATTTGTTTCCGGCGAGTTCCTCCCCAAACCGGACGCCGATACCGCTGCCCGCGAAGCCATATTGCATTTGAAATCTTGCGGCTAAACTTGTTACAATCGATGCATTACACCAAAATTTCATCCGTCCAGCAAAACTGGATGGTTGAGTCCATTATTGGTTTTCATAAAGGCGGGATCTATGCATGAGATTCATTCCAGAACCCTCACGGATGTCGATTTAAGCCAGGTGACTTGCATTTCTGGGATCGAGAGAATTCAGGCGGAGTTTCCCGCCTACCTCTCGGATGAATCCAAACTGACCTCCACCGGCTGCGATACGCTCTACCTGCCCAAAAGCGAGGAAGAGTTGGCAGCCGTCCTTCGATTTTTGAATTCGCAAGCAATTCCTGTGACCATCGCCGGCGCACGCACCGGTCTGGTTGGCGGCAGTGTGCCGCCTGGCGGTGCTTTGGTCTCGTTGGAGAACCTCAACCAGATCCAGGCAGTTTATTTTCTTCCGGAAGCGGACGAATGGCGCGTCACAGCCCAGGCCGGGGTAAGTTTGTACAGCTTGAATGAATTTCTTCAATCGCGTGAGACTCCGGCTTTAGGTGGATGGCAATTCGATATAAAAGAGAGTTTTGCGCTCTTTAAGTCTGACCATGACGCCTATTTTTACCCGCCCGACCCGACCGAAACGACAGCGTCCCTGGGCGGCACCGTCGCGACCAACGCTTCCGGAGCCCGCGCTTACCGCTACGGTTCCACCCGCACCTGGGTGCGCCGACTTCGCGTATTTTTGGCCAATGGCGAGTATCTGGACATCCCGCGCGGAAAGTATTTTGCTTCCACAAGTGGGCAGTTTATGTTTTTCACCATTGATGGACAAGCGCATTCCTTCAGCATTCCGGATTACCGTTGGCCAAAAACCAAAAACACAGCCGGATTATTCACCGCTCCGCAAATGGATTTGATCGACCTGTTCATTGGTTCCGAAGGCATCTTGGGATTGGTCACCACCATTGAGGTTGCCCTGTTAAAAAGGCAAAACAAAATTGCCATGGTCCAATTTCTTGAGTCCGACGACCAGGCAGTCAAGCTGACCACAACCTTGCGTTCGGAAATCGGGTTGGCGTTGAATTACCTGGAATATTATTCTGAAAATACGTTGAAATTATTGCGCAGCCTGCAGGGCAAGCCGGGTTACCCTGCCGGAATCCCACAAATCCCCTCGAGTGCCCGCTCCGCATTGTTTTTCGAAATGGATTATGATCCGGCAACCGAGGATCAAATGCTGCTCGTGCTCGAAGCAACCGTCAACCAGGTTGGCGCTGATCTGGCAAATTCCTGGGCTGCCACCGATACCCATGAAATGGATGATTTCCAGCGCTTGCGCCACCTGGTGCCGGAAACCATCAATGGCATCATCGCCGAGCGCAAACGCAAGCATCCCGGCTTGCATAAACTCGGCACTGATCTGGCTGTGCCAGATGAACATTTAAGCGAGATGTGGCGGCTGTACCAGACGGAATGCGATAAAAAGGGATTCGAATGGTATGCGTTCGGTCACATCGGCAATAATCACATCCATGTCAATATTCTGCCGCGCGACATGGCGGAGCTCAAGGCTGGTAAGGAATTATTCGAACAATTTGCCCGCCATGCTGTGGAACTTGGCGGCACGGTCTCCGCTGAACACGGCATCGGCAAGCTCAAACATAATTTTTTAAAATTGATGTACTCTCCCGCGGAAGTAGACCAGATGCGCGCGGTAAAACACGCCCTGGATCCCGAAGGAATATTAAATCCAGGCGTACTCTTTTCTGAATAACTACCCCTTCACCGCTCCCGCCAGCATGCCGCGAACGAAATAACGCTGAAGGGCAAAGAACACCACCATCGGCAGCAGCATGGAGAGGAAGGCCGCAGCTGTCAACAAATGCCAGCCAGCACCTAATGAAGAGACCATATTGGCGATCTGATAGGTCATCACGGGCGTGGAACTGCCCAGGAAAACCAGCGCCACCAGCAGGTCATTCCATACCCACAGGAATTGAAAGATTCCCAGTGAAGCAATTGCCGGTAGCGCCAATGGGATGGCGAGCTTGTAGAAAGCTGTCCAGTGTGAGGCACCATCCAAATACGCCGATTCAAATAAATCCCGTGGCAGTGTTCCCAGGAAATTGCGCATCAGGTAAATGGCATACGGCATGCCAAAACCGGTATGAAACAACCATACCCCAAGAAGCGTGCCGTTCAATCCCAATTGCGCATACACGCGCGAGATCGGCACCATGGTCATTTGCAGCGGCACCACTTGCAACCCCACCAGCACAGCAAACAGCAGCATCCGCCCTTTGAAATCCAGCCAGGCAAATGCATATCCAGCCAATGCGGCAAACAGGATGGGTAAAAAAGTTGCCGGGATGGTGACTAACAGGCTGTTAATAAACGCCCGGCCCATGCCCCGTGGATTTAACAGATCGGATAAATTGCAGTTAATATCCAGCGGCGGAGTCCCCGCTGCACAATCAATGGCGTAGGTGCGTGTGCCGCGATACCCCATCAGCGCATCCACGTAGTTATCCAGAGTAAGTCGTGGGCGCTTTTCCACTCCGGAAATATTTTTTAAATGCACCACAATATCAGCCGCAGTCTGGGCACTTGGAATCTCCTGACTGCCTAAGTGTGGTTGGCCGTTGACCTCTTCGCGCAAGGTACGCAAAAGAAGCACCGAACGGTCGAATTGCTTGATCAATTCCGGATTGGTTAAATCTGCAGCAGCGATTAATTTCCCATCTTCGCCATGGCAGGAAGCACAATTTTGCGCATACTCCTTAGACCCTGTCGGAGCCTGCAAAAAAGTCCACCAGCCAGAACTTTGAATGGATTGGAGCGGCCGCAGCGAGGTGATCAACAACCCGAGGGTTGGGATTACCCAGACGAGAATCATGATCAGAATAACGATGTTTCTGGGGATGCGGGCAAAAAAAGCATTGACTTTTTCGCGGTTCATCGCATCTCCTCCTGGGCAATAAAGCGCCGGATGTTCATATAGATAAACGGAATGATGGCTATTACAAGAACGACTGCGATCGCCGTGCCCCGTCCGGTATTGAAGTTGATGTACATTTCCGTGTACATACGGTTGGCAATCACATCCGTGTTGTAATTCCCACCGGTCATCACATACACAATGTCGAATTGTTTGAGCACGTTGATAACCATGGTCGTGATCACGACGATTACCGTAGGCATGATGATCGGCAGGGTAATCTTCCAGAACACATTCCATTCTGTAGCGCCGTCCACCCGGGCAGCCTCGATAATTTCATCAGGAACGGATTTAAGCGACGATGAGAGAATGGTCATGCAGAACCCGGTCCAGATCCAAATACCCACCACAATCAACGCATAGGTACTTAAAACTGGCTGGGTCAAAAAGGACACTGGCTTTCCGCCAAGGGCGGTAATAATGCCGTTTAGTATCCCAATTTGCACCTGACTGGTACCGTAATCATACATAAACCCCCAGATCACACCGGCACCGACAAATGAAATAGCCATTGGCATGAACAAAATTGATTTTGCCAGCGCCTCATTTTTGATGCCATCTACCAATTTGGCAAACAATAGCCCCAGGATCACTGTCCCAGCCACCATAAAGATGATCCATTTGACAGTGTTGCCATAGGATGACAGCCAGAACGAATCCCAGAAAGCCCTCACGGATCCGGTGGAAAACTCCGCTGTCAAAGCATAACGGTAGTTTTCAAAGATGCCCCAACAAGCCCGACCTTCGATGCAGGTGGTCGCCACGGGTGCAGTCCCGTTTCGGTTCAAAAAACTCAATTGAACTGTGGTGAACATCGGATAGACAATGAAGAAGAACATAACAATCAACGCCGGCGCAAGGTAATAGAACGGCGCCAGTTTGCCTTGCTGCATTATTCTTGGGGCCGGTCGACCAGCCATGTTTTCCTCCTCCGCCTGTGGGTGAAGATCTCCCGCCTGCATCCAACCTGCAATGAGAAGAGCAGAGGCGGGGTGAACCGCCTCTGCCTGTGTTACTTTATGGGTCTATTATTTGCCAAGCGCTTCCGCCTGGGCTGCGGCAACGGTTGTTAGTATAGAATCCAGGTCACCGCCGTTCACATAATCGGTGATCGCGTTGAATTCAGCACTGCCGAAGCCGCCTGGGATGGAATCACCGATATCCGGGGTGAATCCCTTCGCGGCATAGAAGGCTTCTGCCTTCTTGACCAAAGAAGGTTCGGTGTAATTACCTGCTCCAGCCTTGTTTGGCGAAAGGTCAAAACCAGCCGCCGCCCAGCCCTGACCGCCTGTCTCGGAAGACAGGAAGCTGACCAGAGCCTTGACCGCCGGCTTATCACTAAAGGCCATCATCCAGTCTGAACCACCTTGCATCCCCTGAGCACCGGGCACCACGAAGAAGTCAAAATCGGTGCCGTACACCAGCGAAGGATATTGCTTGGTGATCTCACCGCCCGCAAAACCGGACTGCTTGACCATGAAAGCTTCGGGGGGATCCGAGAAGACCTTTAAGACCGCGGGAACGAAGCCGGTAGAAAGCGTTCCCTCCGCACCAGAGACGGTGTATTTTGGATCCATCGCCCAGGGACCATAGGTCTCGTAGGCTTGTTTTACACCTGGATCATCATAGGGCACCGTTCCATTGATAATATTCATCACGTATTCTGGACCCTGTTGGACCAGTAATATATCCTGAATAAAGTCGGAACCGGTCCAGCCGGTGGCGTCACCCGACTCAAAGCCCATTGACCAGGGAACGTTGCCATCTGCGACCATCTTCTCCACCAGAGCCACCAGTTCATCCCAGGTGGTTGGTACAGTATAGCCAGCTGCCTCAAAGTTAACCGGACTATACCAGATGATGGTCTTGATGTCGGATTTGACCGGCAAGCCCAGCCAGACTCCATCAATCACACCAGGGTCAATGGCTCCGGGGATGTACGCATCCTTGACTGCACCCAGGGAATCCATGGGTTTGAGTAAATCTTTGTACTGCGTCAACTGGGTCACATTCCAGAAAGCGATATCCGGTGGCGTTCCGGCTTGAACCCGGGTATCCAACAGCGCTTGGTCGCGCGTTGATTCCGGTTTGAAGACGATACCGCAGGTATCTGAAAGCGGCTTAACGATTTGGTTAAAGCGCTCTTCTTCCTGACCGGCCCATTGATACAACAGTGTAACTTCATCACCAGCCATGGCGCCCATGCACATATCCGAAACTGGCACGTCGGTTGGGACAGCGCCCGTGGGTTCTGTAGTAGGCGTCGCAGCAGGGGTGCCGCAAGCTGCCGCAAAGAGCACAAGGATGGTCATCACGGCAATAATTTTCCAGTACTTAAACATCTTATCCTCCTAATTGATTCAGTGAACGGACTTTAATCGTTTCCATCATTCCTGGTTTCAGTTGCAACCACCTCCTTTCTAATTGCTGTTGAGTGGGGCTTACACAAAAATCCGCATAAACACGATCAATATCCAAACGTCGTGATTGCAGGCTAAGAAAAATGGCTCCGGATCATTCTCGAATATTTTTGCTCATTTCACAGTGCTCGATGGGATGTGGTCGATATGAGAAAATAATAAAATGATGCATAAGGCAACCCGGGCAAAACCAAGGCGGCGATCCAAATTCCAACTATTAATGTGTTTCCGGGCAGTACAATAAAATTTCACGCCTAAAAATTATACAGTCTTTTAGTAATAATTTCAATAAATGGCCTATTTTTCGTGCCAGGAATATTTACCTTTCGTTGGAAATGCAACGAATATCCATAGCATCATCCGTATTCTAAAATTTGGCTTCTCAATTTGGTGTTTTATTTGATACTGAATACAATAATCGTAGCTGGGTAGGGGATACAACCTAATATTTATTCGTTTCCGAGCAAGAATCTAGCGGTAGCACCGCCAATGCAGGGGTGAACATGAAAACTGGCCTCCTCCGAAGGTTGTTTTTCGACGAAGATATCGACTCATTTACCAAAGACCGGTATCGTCAGGTTTTACGGCTGTTGATATTCTCCACTATCGTCATTTTTAGTGTGGAAACATTCTTAATGGTGCTTCTGGAATTGATCATCAATATTGATGAGCCGCTAGTGTGGTTTATCGATGGGTTGCTGCTGGTTGTGCTCCTATTTCCCCTCAATTTTATCTTTGTCGTCCGGCCGATGATGCGGCAGATTGAGGAACAAGGTCGGACAAATCTTGAATTAGCCAATACCAATGAAATTCTGGAACGGTTCTATACCATCGACGATGTATTCATTGCCTACCTTGACGCTGACTTCAATTTCATTCGTGTCAATACCACTTATGCCAGAGCAGATGGGCACGAACCTGAATATTACGTCGGTAAAAATCATTTCATTTTGTTCCCGAATGAAGAAAATCAGAAAATCTTTGAGGAAGTAGTAGCAACCGGGCATACTTTTCGGGTCACAGAAAGACCGTTTGAATATGCGGAGAATCCCGAACGCGGGATCACCTACTGGGATTGGACGCTCATGCCGGTACGGAACCTCGAGAATAAAGTATCTGGGGTGATCCTTGTGCTGAATGATGTGACAGCCCATAAAAAGGCTCAGGAGGAGCTCGAAGAAAGTTGGCGCCGTTTCCATGCTGTGTTTGACCAGACCTTCCAGCAAATTGTCCTGCTCACCCCCACAGGTCGGGTGCTGGTAGCCAACCAGACCGCACTCGATTTCACAGGCTGCGGCCCGGAAGAACTCACCGGCAAGTCATTATGGGAGTTGCCATTTTGGGATCCCTCCGAATTGTCAAGCCAGAGTTTACGCCATCTCATCGAATTGGCAGCCGGGGGTACAACGGTCCGTGCGGAAAAACGCCTGTACTCCGACCGGGCTTCCTACGCCACCATGGATATCACCATTAAACCGCTGCTGGATGACGAGGGCAAGACTGTCCTGCTCATCTTTGAAGCCCGCGACATCACCCTCCACAAGGAAGCCGAAGAAGCCCTCAAACGCAGTGAATTGGAGATTAAGCGGCGCTACGAAGCCGAACTCCATGCCCACTCTCTAGCCGAGACCCTGCTCAATGCCTCGCAGGCCCTTTCCGGAACGCTGAACAGCGATACTGTGTTCGAGACCTTGCTGGATAAACTGGCCATCGTCGCCCCGTATACCAGCGCTCACCTTGAACTCCTGGAGGACGAAGAACACCTCCATGTGCGCATGACCCGCGGCGACGAAAATTGGCCACAGGAAAAGCAATTGTTCGATAGACATCTGGAAACAAATCTCCTCCCCATATTTGCTGATTTATTGGGGAAAAAGCAGGCTATTATGGTTCCGGATACGAAAGATTACAAAGGGTCGCCGTATTTCCCCGGCAGAGATGTTATTGGCAGCTGGATGGGCTTGCCATTAACCGCGGGAGAGCATACCATTGGGTTGGTCCTCCTGGAAAATGCCAGCCCCTACTCCTTTACCCCGGAAATGCTCCAATGGGCCAATGCAGTCGCCAGCCAGGCAGCCATCGCCATTCAAAATGCCTGGTTATTCGAGCAAGTGCGCGACGGTCGGGCTCACCTTCAGGCACTCTCCCGCCGCCTGGTGGAAGTTCAGGAGATGGAACGCCACTATATTGCCCGCGAATTACACGACGATGCCGGCCAGGCTTTGGCTTCGTTGATGGTCGGGTTGCGGCTGTTGGAACGGGACGGCGCTGACCGCCCGGCGGTGATCGCCCGCACTCATGAATTAAGGAACATCGCGGATGGAATTCTGGAAAATCTGCACCGTCTGGCAATCGATCTGCGCCCAGCCTCCCTCGATCATCTCGGGCTGGTGGCAGCTTTGCGGCAACATACAGAAACCATTAGCGACCAGCACAGTATTCCAGTGCAATTTGAGGTCGTCGGCGAGGTTGAACGCATCTCTGGCGATATGGAAACGGCTGTTTATCGCATCGTACAAGAAGCTTTGACCAATATCATCCGCCATGCCCAGGCTACCCGCATTGACGTCCTATTAAAACGGCGGGATGAATCATTAATTGTTATCGTGGAAGATAATGGCGTTGGCTTTGATCCGAAAGTTCAACAAAACGGACGCCTTGGCATGGTGGGAATGCAGGAACGCACCACCATGTTGGGTGGGACCATTACATTTGAAAGTATTCCCGGCAGCGGTACAACTGTCTTTTTGGAGGTGCCTTGGCAATCCGAATCATAATCGCCGACGATCATGGTATTCTGCGGGCTGGCTTAAAGTCGTTATTGGGCGCCGATCCAAATTTGGAAGTGGTCGGAGAAGCCAACAACGGTCTCGATACGCTGCGTCTGGTAAAGGAATTAAAACCGAACATCGCGCTCATGGATATTGGCATGCCCGGGAATGAAGGTTTGGATGCCACCCGCCAGTTAATCAGGGACTTTCCTGAAACCCGTGTAATCATGCTTACCATGCATGAAGATGGCGCCCTTCTGCAGGAAACTTTACGTGCTGGGGCTTCAGGGTACATCATCAAACGGGCTGTCGAAGCCGAATTGATTGATGCGATCTACGCGGTTAACCGCGGAATTATCTATATCCACCCGTCACTAATGCCGTTGTTGGTCGCCCGTCCGGTCAAAGGGGATGTGGCCAAGGTTTCCGACCCTGATACCCTGACCGAGCGTGAAAAAGAAATCCTCACTCTGATCGTTCAAGGCTATACCAACCGGGAAATGGGCGACACGCTCAATATTAGCGTGCGCACGGTGGAAACTCACCGCTCAAATATTATGGAAAAGCTCAATTTGCACAGCCGCGTCGATCTGGTGCGGTATGCCAAGGAACACAAATTAATTAAAGGCGATTAACCGGGGAATTACCTGGTTGGGCTTGTTGAACCAGGGCTTAAAGCCCTTCGAACTGGGTAAAAAATACGGATATGGTAGTTCATCTACCATTGTTCGTACGTATTTAGTTACCTGAAAAATCCAGAATTAGTACGGTTTTCGGGCTGTCTGCAACTCTTTATAGTAAGAGTACAGACAGCCCTATTTGTTACCGGGGGCATACCTATGCATATTGAAACCAATCCACTCCACGATATCCCGAGCGAAACCACATTGGCTGCACGTAATCTTTATAACGTGCAGCATATTTATATTCGCATCGGTGATCAATTGGATACTATCCTTGGTCGGGTAGATGTAGAACTTTTTGATTCAACCTCGCGCCTGAACCCAACCTCTCTATCCCGCCTGGCTTTGACCAGCGCTTTTCAATTGGCCGAAGGCCTCTCCGATATCCAGGCGGCGCAATCAACCTATCAGCGTTTGGACTGGAAATATGCCCTTTGGCTTCCAGTCAAGCATCCGGGAATTTCCGAATATGAATTGTGCCGCTTCCGCCAGAGCCTGTACGACTCAGCTGATGGACAGAGGCAATTTAATATTTTGTTGGCGGAATTACGCCGGGTTGGGTTATTCCCTCGTTCAACCGCTCCGTTATTGGACACTCAGGCAGCCTTGGACCGGATTTGCCAGATCACCCGTCTGTATGCCCTGGATCTGGCCATTAAAGAAGCCCTTGGGATGCTGGTCTCATTTGCGTCCCCCTGGTTGCTGGAGCATGTTTCGCCGCACTGGTACGAACGCTATTCCACCCAGCGGGTAAACCCGGGCAAACGATTCGCCTCCGAAGATCTGGTCAATGAAGCCAACCGTCTGGGAACTGATATCTGGCATTTGCTTAAAGCCTTGCAATTGGAAGACGCCAAAGAGTGGGCTGGGAAGTCCGAAATTCAAACTCTGTCGCGTCTTTTTAATAGTCAATTTAGCCGCAAGGGGGATGAAGTGCAATGGCAACCCATTAATTGCGCAGATTGCACCTTCCACCAGCCGAAAGGAGGAGATTAGTGAACAATGTAACCGAGGTAAGCCCACAACCACAAGTCTGGTCTGCTGGAAAATCATTCCACAGGGAGTTTCGCAATCCATATATCCTTTGAAAGGGGAAATATCATGAAAAAGCAAACGATTATCAATTTATTGGTCTTGATTACTCTGGTTCTTTCTCTCTTTGCCAGCGCGCAGGTTCAGGGGCCAGTTGCAGCTGACCCCGGAACCAGTAATGGCGGGGGCAACGGCCAGACGAAAGACAAAATTACCCAAAAAGACCGCGACATGGCGGCAGCTCGGGCGCTGCAAGAAGGCGCACTGAACCCGCTGATGGTCGATACTGCGGTTATGGCGATGCCAATGCCAGGGGCTGCGCCGCATTATTTTAGCCATCCTAACTATGCCAATACATCATGGCCTGTCATCAGCGGGGCGGTAATTCCAGTCGGAAACCAGCTGATTGATCGTACCTACGCCACTGATTTTGCGGCTGGGATCTTAGTTGGCGAACTGGCTCCAGTCTTTGTGGTAATCCCCGCTGCCCTCCCGGACGGTCTGCTCCAATCCTTTGAGGTCTGGAACCAGGCAGCGCCGGGTGCCAGCCCGTTCCCATCCGCGGGGAATGTGTTCCATGCCTATGTCTTGCGGCCAACCGTTAACCCGAATGAATTTACCGTCGTGTTTGACAGCGGCCTCCTCACCATGCCAGCCTTAGCTGACCCGGCTGTCAGCGAAGTCGCCTCCTTCGGTGTGGCTAACCTGGCAGTCCAGGCTGGCGACCAGATTGCCTTCTACGGGCAAGGTGTTCCAGTGGATACCGGATCTGGGGCGGATTTCTTTAGTTATCCGGCCTCCCAACCGCTCCAGGATACCAACATTGTCCTTGGAAGCGCTGATTATCCGGCCTTCCCGCAGGCGCGCACCTATTCCTTTGGTGCTCAGGTGGTCGATCTGTCCGGTCAAAACCCGGTTATCACCGGTGGTATTCGCAAATTTGTAGATACGCTGCCCGGTGTTGGCTCGACCACTGCCAATGAGATGGGTCAATACATCTCCGTAGCCGTATCTGATCCTAATGCTTATACAGGATCAGATTATTACGAAATCGCGGTGGTCGAGTACCAGAAGAAATTCCACCCGGACATTCCTGCCACCACGCTGCGCGGTTATGTCCAGCTTTCAACAGCTGCAGTCCCCGGCCAACAGTTCCCCCTGATGAACCCGGACGGTTCGCCGATTCTTATGCCTGATGGTGTCACACAGGCTCTGGCTGTTGAACCGCCGCAATATCTGGGTACTGCCATCATCGCGGATAAAGACGTCCCGGTGCGGATCAAGTTCTATAAT